>JABWAN010000131.1 GCA_013361015.1 Candidatus Zhuqueibacterota bacterium
AATCTTCCACGGTCGGCGAGCTGGAGGTGCAAACTGAGCCCGCGGGCGCGCTTGTGTGGTGGAACGGTTTGCCGTTGGGACGCGCGCCGCTTGTGATGGACGGCATCTTGCGTGGAACGCATGCGCTGAAAATCACCAAAGGCGGATTTTTCTCGATCACGCAAACGGTGCCAATCAGCACCAACAAACGCACAACGATACAAGAAGATTTGACGCTTGCACCGCCACAGATTTTGGTGGAGCACTTTTCCAATACGGACTGCCCGCCTTGCCCGGAAGCGGATGTGATCATCGAAAACACGCTCGCGCAACAAGGCAATGCCGTAGCCGCGCTGTCGTATCATCCCGATTTCCCCGGGCGGCAAGACCCTTTTTTTCTCGCAGCAGAAGAAGACAATCTCGTGCGCTACGGCTATTACAATCGTCCGCCATTGCCGTTCGTCGTGGTAGATGGTGTCAAGCGCATGGCTGGAACGATCAACTTGGAGCAGAGATTCACCAATGCTCTGTCCGAGCGCAAAGGTCGAGTTCCACGTGCCACGCTCGACTTCTGGGAATTTTTGGAAATGCGTCACGAAGCGCACACGTTTGCCGGCAGAGTTCGCGTCGAAGCGCGTGAAGATTTAGCCGACGGAAACGTGATGCTGCACGTTGCTTTGATCGAGCGTGAGATTGACCTCGCCGTGGCCCCCGGTTCCAACGGACAAAAGCATTTTTTTGATGTCGTGCGTGAGCTTTACGCCGATCCCGCAGGCCGCCCGGTGCGCTTGACAAAGAGCGAAAGCGCGTTTTATGATTTCCGTTTCACCCGCAAACCCGAATGGTCGGGCGAGCTGCATGTCATCGCGTTTCTGCAGAACAATGCCAGTGCGGAGGTACTACAAGCGCTTTGGTCGGTGAGGTAGTTTTTTCCACAACGATTTTATGAAAGTTGAATCACAAATGAAGCTCACATCCCTGTTGGTAATACTGCTGGCCGCGGCGCCGCTGCGAGCGCAAACTGCTGCGCCGGATTTCACGCTGCCCGATCTTGACGGCCAAAACTACAAGCTCTCGGAAAATTTCGGCAAAGGTCCCATCCTCATCAACTTTTGGGCGACGTGGTGCGTGCCCTGTCACGCCGAAATGAAAAAGCTCAAAGAACTGCATGAGCAATATCAACCCAAAGGCTTGACGATCTTGTCCGTTTCCATTGACGACCCGAAAACCGTGAGCAAAGTGAAGGGCTTCGTCAATTCCAACCGTTACCCGTTCAAGTTTCTGCTTGATACCAATCTCGAAGTCTTCAAACGTTATCATGGCGTCAATCCTCCGCTCAGTGTGCTGCTGGACAAAGCCGGTCGCATTGTCTTCACGCACATGGGCTACCGTAAAGGCGATGAAAAAAAACTTGCGAAAGAGCTTGCCAAGCTCGTGCCGTGAGGGCCTGTAGCGCAACCGTCATATTGCGAGCCACAAAAGACCGAGACACCTATGCGCTCATTCATACTCTTCCTCTTTGTAGCGCTCACTTCTGGCGTGGCGTTCGCGCAAATCCGCTTTTCCGGCAGCAACCACATTGAGTATTCCCACAATTCCAGCGACGACGTCGCGCGCCAAGCCGCAAATCGCCGCGACTTTTTTGAAGACTGGACCGAGGGCCATGCGCAATACCGGCGTTGGCGTCTCGGGCTGCGCGTTGAAAGCCATAACGCGCCGCCGATCTTCGCGCCCGATCAAACCATTCGCAAAGCCGGCCTCACGCAGCGTTTCATCGAATACGAGGCTTCCTCGCTCAAGCTCACGCTCGGGCATTTTTATAGTTTGCTCGGCCGGGGGCTCACGCTGCGCTTTTATGAGAATCGCCAATTGCGCCATGATGCCCGCATCGACGGCTTCAAAGGCGAGTATGTGCACAAATACTTTGAAGCGAAGCTGCTCGCGGGCCAGCCGATCAATCGCGAAAATCAACGGCAAAAAATTTTCGAAGCGGGCGAGTTGAAACTCAAACCCTTCAAAGCGATTCATCTCGGCGGCACAATGCTAACCACGCACCCGGACACGAAGCGCCGCGTGAGCTGGGGCTCATTCTACGCAGAAATCAATGCCAAACACGGCAGCATCTACGGCGAATATGCGCAGGAAGACGATCCCAACGCCGCGCAAGCTCCGCCCCGCATCGATCAAATTTTAGGGAAGCGGAGCGGGGCCGGCGCAGCATGGTATGTGAATGCGAATATTCTGCTCGGCGCATTCAGCCTGTCCGCGGAGTACAAAGACTATGAGGATTTCGAGCAGTTCGAGGGCGCATACTTCAACAATCCGCCGCTGGTCGCGCGCGAGCATCTCTACACTTTGCTCAATCGCCACCAGCTTGTGCAAGACGCGGATGACGAAAAAGGCTATGCGTTCGAAGCAGCGTATCCTGTGATCAAGGACGGCGTCTTCACCGCGCAATACAGCCGCACGAACGATCAAGCGGGTGCAATCAAATACGAAGAGTATTATAGCCAGTTCGAGTGGACCACGCCTTTTGATTGGGAATGGTTTCTCGCTGTGGCGCGCCAGGATGACCCCTCGGCGCGCTATTTGAACTTTGTCAACAGCACCACGTGCGCGCTTTCGGATTTCAACGCGCTCAAAATCGTTTACGAGCATCAGCACACCAAAAAGTTTTTGGACGATCAGCAGTTTTACGATCAAGCGCTCACCGTGGGATTCAGTCATGCCCCTTCGTGGACGCTTTCCTTCCTCGGCGAACGCACCACCGAGCACCGCTTGCAAACCGATTATTGGCTCGGCGGCCAGCTCGATTGGAATTTTCTGAAGAATTTCGATCTCTCGCTCTTCGCCGGCTCGCGCCGCAAAGGCAAAGTGTGCGCGGGCGGCGTGTGTGTGATCAAACCGGAGTTGGAGGGGGTGGAGGTTACGCTGATTACGCGGTTCTAGTGAGATAAGGGAGGAGGATGAATAAGAAGTTTTTAGGGGGAAAGGTGAATGGAGGATCGTGAGCAGTGACACTAGAACATGTATCGCAGTGCTTCCTCAAGTACGTCAATTAACTTGGGCGCTGCTTTCAACTGAGCGAGGCGGCGCTTGGGAACGTGCTTGTGATGAAACGGCGAGCGCAGGCCGGGGTGATTGGGGTAATTGTCGTAGCGGAAGACTTCGTTTTGATCTTTCACATACTAATAGCTATAACGGCTTTTACTGATGGAATTCGGGTCAATCTGAACTTCTTCGAGGAAATCAATGTAAGAGCCGTCCAGAAAAGTAATTTTGCCCTCAATGATTCCCTGTCTGGGATTGTAAGCTTCCTGCGTCAAAAGGCTGTCAGTAATCGCCCAATGCCTTCGCAAAAGATTATCGACAATGTCGGCGTAATCTTGGAATTTCATGCCTGCCCATTTCTTTGAATAATTTGATACTGTTCAGCCGCTCCCAGCCACATAATGAAGTCTTTGGATTCTTCCAGCTCGCCGCTCCAAACCTTCTTCACAAAAGTTGGAGTTGACATGCTGTATTTTTTCTCGAAAGCGGCAAGCTTGCGCTTAAGGCCCGCAACGCCAATGTGCCTAACGATCCTGCGGTGGTGCCTTTGGGTAGAGTCAATTTTCATCTCAAAACTCCAATTTCATGATTGACTATTGCAGTATACGAATCGTCATCTCAAAACACTTACTCATTTGATTTAAATTGCGCACACAATATAGTTTCTCACTGTCAGACATGCAACGCCTATCTTTCCTCGAATTCGATGCGAGCCCTCAGTTGCTCGACTCCAACACGAGCATCGCACCTGCCAAACTCTCGCCTTGCTAAATTGCGCCGATTCCGCTATTATTCGCCTTCAAAATTACGCCAAGCGCCCAAGTTGCTCATGAGAATGAGGAGGTTCATCGCCACATGAGGTCACATCCTGCCCTCTCTGAGAAGCTCAATCCTAATTGGTCTCGCCGTGATTTCCTCAAAACACTTTCGCTTGCAGTCGCAACCATTCCGCTTCGCCCGGCATTAACACTCGCACAAACCGGCTCCTCAAAATTTTTCTCGCGACAGAAAACGGATCGTCCGAAGAAGGTCATCGTCATCGGCGCGGGCTTGGCGGGACTCACGACGGCATATGAACTCACAAAGGCCGGACATGAGGCGACCATTCTCGAAGCGCGCAATCGCGCGGGCGGGCGTGTCTTCACCGTGCGCGAGCCGTTTGTGGATGGACTCTATGCCGAGTGCGGCGCGGAGTGGGTGGAGAGCAATCACGAGTATTTGCTGCGCTACATCGACGAGTTCGGTCTTCCGCTTTATCGCGGCAGCTTTCGCGATAACGAAGACGAAGGCCTGCAATACTCGCCGCGTGCGCGCAAAACGCACGAGCGTTTGGAAGAAATCACGAAGCAGGTCAATTCATTTGAGCACCTCAATCCTTCTTTGCCGGAATTGGACAAGCTCTCGTTTTATGAATTTCTCAAACAGATGGACGCGCCGCCGGATATGATCGAGCAAATGCAGCGGCAAATCTCCGGTTTGATGGCGATCAACATCGAAAGCATTTCCGCGCTGCACATGCTCAATGAATTCGCGCTGCCCGAAGCGCCGGCGAGCTTTCGCGTTGCGGGCGGCAATGATCAAGTGCCCAAAATGCTCGCGAAATATTTGCGCGAACACATTCACTACGCGCGACCGGTCGTGAAGATTGCACATGAATCACGGAGTGTTCAGATTACTTTTTTGGAGAATGGCAAGCAGCAAATCATGAGCGGCGAGCACGCGGTCATTGCTGCGCCGTTCACGTGCGTGCGCAAGATGGAAATCACGCCCGGCCTTTCTGCGGAGAAGATGAAGGCGATCAACACGCTTGCTTATGGACAAATTCTCAAAGCGCCGCTGCAATTCCGTGAGCGCTTTTGGTTGAAGTATGAAGCCGAGGCGCGCAAGAGTTTGCAAGGCATGATCGGCTCGGTGTATGAATCCACCGGCGGCCAGCCCGGCCCGCGCGGCATTTTGCTCGCGTATATTCCCGACAAAAGTGGAATGGAAATGGCGAACACTCCTTCCGAACAACGCGTGGAAAAAATTCTCGCAAAGGTTGCAGAGCTACATCCCGAAGCGCCGAAATATTTCGAAGGCGGCTACGCGAAGTGGTGGCAAGAAGATCCGTGGGCCGGCGGCACATATGCGTATTTCCGCCCCGGCGAAATCACCTCCGTGCGCACGATGATCGCAAAGCCCGAAGGCCGTATTCATTTCGCGGGTGAGCACACTGCGGGCTGGCAGGGTTACATGAACGGCGCGGTGGAGTCGGGGCATCGCGCGGCGGGTGAAGTTCACGAAGCAAGTTGACGATCGAGGATCGAGGGTTGAAGATAGTAGATCGTTGGTAGTAGATTGTGGTTTTCGACTTTCAATCCACGATCTACTATCCACAATCAACAACCGCAACGATAATAAAAGAAAGCGCCGCAACTCATGTCATCTAACACAATAAAAAAAGCAACGTTTCTCCAACTCGCGTTTATGATTTACGGCGCGGCGTGCGCGGGCGCGTTTGGGTTGGAAGATATGATCTCCACTGCCGGGCCGGGCATCGCGATCATCACGCTGATGATCATGCCGTTCATCTTCAGCGTGCCGGTCTCGTTCGCAGTGGCCGAGCTCACGACGATGCTGCCGGTGGAAGGCGGGCAATATCGTTGGTCGCGCATGGCCTTTGGAGATTTTTGGGGATTTCAAGCGGGCTGGTGGGCGTGGATGAGCGGTGTGGTAACGAACAGTTTGTTCGCCGTGTTGTTTACGGATTATTTGAAGAACTGGATTCCGCAAGTGGAAAGCGGCGTGCCGCACTGGCTCACGTGCCTCGCGTTGATTTGGGTTTTGCACTATCTCAATTTGCGCGGCATAAACGTCGTCGGCAACTCGGCGATATTGTTGAGCGTGATTCTCCTTGCGCCGTTCGTGATCATGCTCGTGCTCGGCGTGGCGCAGTGGCAGCACAATCCCTTCGCGCCGATGTTCGCGCCGGACAAAAATTTCCTCACCGGTTTCGGCAGCGCGCTGGTGCTCGCCATTTGGCTCTATTCCGGCTATGATAAACTCTCCGCCGCGGCCGAAGAAGTCGAGAATCCGCAGCGAGCTTTTCCGCCCGCGCTTTTGTTCGCAGCGACGCTGGCGATGTTGAGCTACGTATTGCCCACAGTTGCCGGCCTCGCCGCGCTTGGCAATTGGCAAGATTGGGCAAGCGCGTATTTCGCAACCGCTGCAACGCAAATCGGCGGCGCATGGCTCGGTCATTTCATGACCTTTGGCGCGCTGTGCAGCAACGCCCTGCTCTTGAACGTAACCATGCTCGCAGCTTCGCGTTATCCTTTCGCGCTTGCGCAGGACGGCTTTCTCCCCAAACGCCTCACGCGCATTCATCCGCAATTCGGCACGCCCACGTTGTCGCTGTTATTCGGCAGCCTCACATACAGCTTGCTTGCGCTCTTCGATTTTACGCAGCTCATCATCATCTATTCATGGTTTCAAATGGCGAGCAATCTTTTGCTTTATGCCAATGTGTGGGCCATGCGGCGCACCCACGCGGACATGCCGCGGCCGTTCAAGATTCCGTTCGGCAAGCCGGGTTTGTTGCTTGCGATGATTCCGACCTACCTCATCGCGCTGGTGGCCATGGGGAGCACAGTGTGGAGCGATGGAGAATTTGATGCGAAACAATTTTTGATCGCCGCCGCGGCGCTGCTCTCCGGGCCGGTGGTTTATTTCGGGGTGAGAGAGTTGAAGAAGAAAATTCGAGCAGAGAAGAAGCCGGCGAGATGATTCCGATGTGCTCGTGATTTTTCGAAACAACGCGCTCAAGAACTCCGACGATTACGGAATCAATCGTCTCGCACTTGAATGGTAGTATCTAAGAGATAATTTCAATGCAAAAAAATTAGCCACAGAATTACACTGAAACTCACGGAAAGTAACTCATTTGTGTCAGCGAATAAATTCTGTGCTCTTCTGTGTGATTCCGTGGCCTGATCTTTTTGGTTCCGGCTCGTCCGGGTTAAGGGTCCCGTCTATTTTCCAAAAGCAAAAAGCTTTTGTGGAGGGTTAAAATGGGAAGGCGCCCGGCTTTGTTGCTCGCACTGGCGTTCGGTGGTGGAATCGTCGGTCAACATCTTTGGAATTTTCCTCTTTCCCTCACTGTCATAGTTTTTCTAGCTGCCACACTTTCCGCATTTTTCTTCTGCACGCGCGCACGATCCGCCGCATGGAATATCGCGGTTGACACTCTGCTGCTCGCTGCCGTTTGCGGCGCAGGCATGCTGCGCACTGCGTTCGAGCAACGCGTTCCTTCCGGTGCCGTGAGCCGCTGGGCCGGCGATGAGAAGGAGATTTTGTTGCTGGGCAAAACGTTGGAAGCTCCGGAGCAACGTCGCGAATATTGGCGCGTCGCGTTTGCGGTGCGTGCAATGCGGCGCTCAGATTCAATCGTCACCAACGTGCGAGGCAATGTGCTCGTCTCGGGCAAACAACTGCAAAACCTCGCACCGGGCGCGGACGCGATACTCCGTGGGCGCTTGCGGCTGGCAGACGAGGAGCGCAATCCCGGCGAATTTGACTATCGCATGTATCTGCGCGCCCATGATATTTCCGCGCTCTTCTATTGCTCCGACTCGCTTCCGCTTTGGACTCGCCCGGCGTTAACACGATGGTCGTTGGCGCAACTTTCTGCCGACACGCGCGCCTGGCTCAAAAAACAATTGCCAAAATTTTCACGCGGACAAGAGTTGGCTTTACTCAAAGGCCTATTGCTGGGAGAAATCGAAGAGATCGATCAAGAAATAATGGAAAGTTTTGCGCGCACCGGATTGATTCACATCTTGTCAGTCTCCGGGCTGCACGTCGGCTTCATTGCCTTGCTCCTCATGCTTGCAGCCAGCTTGGCGAGAATTCCGAAACGCCGGCAATGGCTGTTCATCGTTATCGCATTGTGGTGCTATGCCCATCTCACCGGATTGAAACCGCCCATCGTGCGTGCTTCGTTGATGGCGACCGCGCTGCTCGCAGGCCGCGCATTTGAGCGGGAGACAAATCTGCCGAATAACATTAGCGTGGCGGCGCTCCTTATTCTCCTTTGGCACCCTCTGCAACTCTTGCAACTGGGTTTTCAACTATCCTTTTTGGCGATGTTTGGACTGGCTTATCTCTACAAACCGCTGCTCGTCTTATTTGCCCGAATCATACCGTGGCGCTGGCAGCCTCTGCGTTGGGCCATGGCATTGCTGGCAGCTTCGCTTGCTGCGCAACTCGCCACTTTGCCGATTATCGTGACGACCTATGGCCGTCTGCCGCTGACTGCAATTTGGGGTAATCTCATGGTCATTCCGGTTTCGTTCCTCACCGTCGCGACCGCCACCCTCGCTTGCACCTGCGCGCCATTTTCAAATTTCGTGATGCAGGTTTATGGTGCAGTTGCTGATTGCGCGGCAGCATTCATGCTCAAGTTCACCCACTGGCTGGCAACCCTACCGTTCGCTTATATCGAAGGGGTTCGTCTCGCGCCATGGCTGATTGTGTCTTACCTGCTTTTGCTCGCCACGTTCGTCACGTGGCGCAAATCCACAAGACGCTGGTTGCTGCCGTGCGCTCTCCTTGTGCTCAATGTTCATGTCTGGAATGAAGCGCTGGGCGAGGTCCCCCGTCTGCGTGTGACTTTTTTCGACGTCGGGCAAGGCGACGCCGCTGTGCTGGAATTTCCTCAAGGGAAGCGTTTGTTGATTGACACCGGTCCGTGGCGCGGTGAAACTAACGCCGGTGCGAGCGTACTCGTGCCTTATTTCCATCGTCAAGGCATTCGCCGTTTGCACGCCGTGGTTATTTCGCATCCGCACACGGATCATCTCGGCGGCCTGCCGGCTTTGCTGTCGGCGCTGCAAATCGATACAGTCTATCAATGCAGCAACACGACCTCCTCCGAATTGGTGCAGCGCTGTGCGCGGCTCATGGACAGTCTGCACGTCCCTTACAGAGCATTACACGCCGGCGAGCAGCTCCACGGCTTCAGCCCGGCAGCAGTAACGGCGCTTTGCTCAAGCACTGGCGACCAAAACCCAAGCTGGCGCGATAATTTGAACGACGCCTCCCTTGTGATCAAAATCATCTTTGGAAAAACATCCTTGCTTTTTCCGGGAGATGTGGAGCAGTTGGGCGAAGCGCATCTTTTGCAACATACACCGGCATTGGATAGCGATCTGCTCAAAGTCGGGCACCATGGCAGCCGCACTTCCAGTTCGGAGGTATTCTTGCGCGCGGTCACGCCGCAATGGGCGGTGATTTCGGTGGGACGCTACAATAGATTCGGTCATCCCCATGCAGAAATCTTGGAGCGATATGCACGGTTGGGCATTCACATGTTACGCACTAGTCAAAACGGCGCCGTGATTTTCGAAACCGACGGCAACAGCTTGCAACGTACGCGCTGAGAGCCGCCCCGCACAAAAATCAAGACGGCTCTTCCGCAATTCGTTCTGGGTGAATGTAATCTAAAGCAAACAGTTTCGAGGCCTTTTAGCCTTCCGGTCCTCAAGAATTGAAAGGAATACACCTGTGAAAGTTTTGAGCTCGCGTTTCGTGGTAGCGGGAGCATTTCTTTTTGCAATA
>JABWAN010000132.1 GCA_013361015.1 Candidatus Zhuqueibacterota bacterium
ATCACTCCAAGCTCTATCTGTGCTTGACATCACCGCGCGCGAAGATGCTCGCAACGTAATTGAGCACGTCCGTCGCGCTCTCGTCGTTGTAGCCGTAATACTTGATCATGCGCGATTTCACCACGTCGATCTTCTCTTGCGTTTCTTTATCCACCACGCTGGAAATCAATGTCGTGAGTTTGATCGTATCCTTTTGATCTTCGAACAGCTTCAGCTCTAGCGCTTTTTGCAAACGCTCGTTGCTCTTGTAATCGAAAACCTTGCCTTCCAAAGCCAGCGCGCCGATGTAATTCATAATCTCGCGGCGGAAATCGTCCTTGCGACTTTCGGGGATGTCGATCTTCTCTTCGATCGCGCGCATCAAACGTTCGTCCGGCTCTTCGTCCGCGCCGGTGTAGCGATTCTTCACGCGCTCGCGTTGCGTGTACGCCTTCACGTTGTCGATGTAATTGCCGCAGAGTCGTTTAAGTGCGTCTTCGTCCGCGGCAATCGCACGCTGCACTTCGTTCTTCACGATATCCTCGTACTCTTCTTTCACCACCGCGAGCAGTTCTTTATAGCGCTTGCGCAGTTCGTCACTGCTGATGAGCGAGTGATGCTTGAGGCCGGATTCCAGCTCGTTCATTACCATGAAGGGATTGATGCTCGTCGCGCTCTTTTCGCTCACCAGCGAGTTGGAGATTTTGTCTTGAATGTAGCGCGGCGAAATGCCTTCCATGCCTTCGCGATGCGCATCTGCGCGCAGTTCTTTGATGTTGTCTTCGGTGAAGCCCGGCAGCGTTTTGCCGTTGTAGAGCTTGAGCTTTTGCAGCAGGGTCAATTGCGCTTTTTTCGGGTCTTCGAGGCGGGTCAAGATTGCCCACATCGCGGCCATCTGAATCGTGTGCGGCGCGATGTGCTTGCCTTTGATGCGTTTGGGGTTGTAGTCTTTCTCGTAGATTTTGATTTCGTGCTCGAGCTTGGTGATGTAGGGCACGTCGATCTTCACCGTGCGGTCGCGCAAAGCTTCCATATACTCATTCGAAAGCAATTTGCGATACTCCGGCTCGTTGGTGTGGCCGATGATGACTTCATCGATGTCGGTTTGCGCAAATTTTTTCGGTTTGATTTTATGCTCTTGCGAAGCGCCGAGCAAATCATAGAGGAACGCAACATCCAGCTTCAACACTTCGATAAACTCGATCACGCCGCGATTGGCAATATTGAACTCGCCGTCGAAATTGAATGCGCGCGCGTCGGATTCCGTGCCGTATTCCGCAATCTTGCGATAGTTAATGTCGCCCGTCAATTCGGTGGAATCTTGGTTCTTCTCGTCTTTCGGTTGAAAAGTGCCGATGCCGACGCGGTCTTTTTCGGAAAGCAGCAAGCGTTCCACGCGAATTTCATTTTTCACCAAATCGGCCCACGAGCCGTCATACTTGCGCAGTAACTCGCGATAAGTTTGCCGGCAGAAAGGGCACAGCTCGCCGGAAATCGTGATATGTTTATCCGAGGGCTTATCGGCATTCAAATAGTCGAGCAACTTGGGCCGCAACTCTTCCGGCACCAAGTGCAAAGGCTCTTCGTGCATCGGACATTTGGCCCACGTGGTCTCGCCGTTCGCACCGGTTTGTCGCCATGCATAACTGAACAGCGCGCCCTCTTGCGTGCGCGAGTAGTGCTCCACACCTTTTTTGAGCAAGCGGACAATCGTGCTCTTGGCGCTGCCCACAGGACCATGCAGCAACAGCACTCGCTTCTCAGTGCCGTAGCCTTGCGCCGCAGCTTTGAAGAAGCTTACGATGCGCATGAGCGCGCGTTCGAGACCGTAAACGGCGTCGCGGCCGTGGTCGATGGGGTCTTCAAAAAATTTATAGCGAATGAGTTTTTCTTTGAACTCGACAATCTCTTCCGTGCCGAAGGAGAGAATCATGTCATAAATGCGTTGGAAGGCGGTGCGCGTAACACCGGGTTGGCGGCGCACGGTTTGGAGATACTCGTCGAAGCTGCCCTGCCAGTTCAAATCGCGATATGTGGCCGGATCTTGCAGCTTGCTGAGTGAATCGATGATACTCTCTGCGGTCGTGGTATGGGTATGCATGGATATGAACCTCCGTTTCTATGACACTCGTCGCATCGCAGTCGGGATGTAGTTCATCTTAGGTTTGGTGACACGAATTGCCCGAGGTGATGCACGAGGGCTAGTGCCTCATGGGGCCGATCTCATGATCGTAGTTTTCAAGAAAGCTGAACGACGGTTGCAGGTAGGAAGTGATCAACGCAAGTCGAAAGCCGTGATCGGGTTCGACTTGAGATGGTGCACGCTTGCAGAATGAATCAGGATACGATAGAAGGCTTGAGGAAATTGCCAAGCTTCACTCAAAGAAAAAATCCCTGGCTGATGAGATCCCTTCTTTCAATGAATCGCTTTGCAAGATCCCGTGATCGGCCCCTGAAATTCCGCAACGATTCGTTAGTTAGGAAGATGCTTTTCTCGCCGCAGGTTTTTGTCGCTCCTCTTTGCTTAACAAGAACTGCGGTTGCACAAGAGGTGATTAGTTTTGTCGATGGTATCCAGGCTTGCTTCGACTTGTCAGTCAAAGAACAATTCGTGAAGCCGTTCTTGCATTGGCGTGTGCACGAAGAAGTAACTTTTCCCAAAGACAAAAAAAGTCGAATCCAAAACGAGTTCGACTTTTCCAGACAAAGAGCGAGATTGATTGATATGACGCGGGCATAGTACAAACGTGACTTCTAAAAGTCAAGCCCTTTCTCGTCACATTTTATAAACTTCCTAACTCTGTAAAAAATATTTGTTGAAGCCAATCGACCTACCTTGCCAGGCTTGAATGGTAGCTATCCAACTCGGCCACAGTCAAAAAGTTCCAATTGCTTTTGGCGTGCTGCGTGTTCATATTCGCCGAAAATTTTTGGGAATGAAAGATGATGAATGCGCGCAATGATTTTTTGGGAATGCATCGCCCGATCACACGGCGCGATTTCTTACAAGGCGCGATGCTCGGCATTGCCGGCATGGCACTGGGCTGTAAAACACAAAGCGGTGCGGACAACAAAGCGCTGTCTGAAATCCTCCCTCCATATTTGACCGGCGTGCGCGGGCAGGACTTTGCCTCAACCAAACTCGGCCATCGCGTGCGCGACGGAGAGTTTCGCGAGCTGCCCACGCAGATCAGTGCGACGAATGAAGAATACGATCTCATCGTCATTGGCGCGGGCCTTTCGGGACTCGCCGCAGCTTATGTCTATCATCGTGAAACCAAAGGCCGCAGCCGCATTTTGATTTTGGACAATCACGATGACTTCGGCGGGCATGCGCGGCGCAACACATTCGAATGGAACGGCACGACGCTCATCGCGCCCGGCGGAACTTTCGCGCTCGAAGACCCCGAAGATTCTCCGCCGGAGGCCGTGGAAATTTTCAGCGAGCTTGGCATCGACACTGCCCGCCTCGAAAGTTTTCGTGACAACACATTCAAAGAGCGTTTCAAACTTTCCTCCGGCGTGTTTTTTGACCCGCGCGTGTTTGGAAATCGCGCGCCACAATGGGTGAATCGTTTCTTCGATATTCCTTATGATGAGTTTTTCGCGCAAGCGCCCATTCCCGAAGCCGCGCGCCGCGAGCTTGCCGAGCTTTATTCCACAAGAAAAAATTATTTGCCCGATGAAAAGACGCGTGAGCAAATTTTGACGGAGATGAGTTGGGAAAAATTCATTCGCGAAGTGATGGGCATGGGCGATCATGCCGTGCGCTTTGCAAACATACATGCGACCGATCTCGTCGGCCTCGGCTGCGATGCCGTGTCCGCGCTCGAAGGTTATAACATCGGCCCCGGTTTCTTCGGCATGGGTGGCGAAGGTTTTTATGAGAACAACGGCGTGCTGCGTTACGGCTACGAACCCACGACGCGCTATCCCGATGGCAATCACACTATCGCGCGGCATTTGCTCAAAGCTATTCTGCCCGAAGCCGTGCCCGGCGAGAATACGATGGAGGGTGTGTTCAATAGCGTGGTTGATTATGCCGCGTTTGATCGCGAGTTAAACAACGTGCGTCTGCGTTTGCGTTCGATGGCCGTGCGTATTGTGCATGAAGGCCCCGAAGAGGCAAAACGAGTCGTCGTGCATTACACGCAGCCTGATGGCCGAGTCTATCGCGTGCGCGCGCGCGGCGCAATCATGGCGGGATGGGGCATGGTTGCCAAGCACATCATCCCAGAATTGCCGCAAGAGCAAGTGCAAGCGCTTGATCAATACCGCTACACCTCTGCGATTTATATCAACGTGCTCTTGCGGCATTGGCGACCCATGGCGGAGTTGGGCTTGTTCGACATGTATCTGCCCGGCGGCTATTGCGCGTGGATGAACATCTCCGATCCGCTGCACGTCGGCACGTATCGTCCCGAGTATCACCCCGACAAACCGATCTTGCTCAACATGTACAAATATCTTTATTCGCCCGGCTACGATGCCGTCGAGCAAATGATCATGGGCCGTTTGGAATTGGAGAACAAACCCTTCGAAGAATTTGAGCGCGAGATTCGCACGGAGCTGAATTTCATGTTTGGTCCGTGGGGCTTCAATGCCGCGGATGATATTCTCGCGATCACGGTGAATCGCTGGGGACACGGTTATAATTTCTTCAAAGGCCCGGCGCCGTATGCGAGCGAGAAACATCCGCCATATTTGAAAGGAAGAGAACGGCTAGGACGTATTTCATTCGCCGGCGCGGATGCGGGAGGAAGCCCGTGGACGCAGCTTGCGCTGCAACAGGGGATGAGGGCGGCGAAGGAGCAGTTGGAATCTTAAAAATTGCTTTGCAACTCTTTCACGCGCAGCGATATTTCATCAATAACTTCTTCAGTCGTTCCGGCACATCGCTACGCGCGACTTCGATAAACTCTTTCGCGCGAGCGCGGAGATATTTGAGGTCAAGCTGGTTGCGGTGCAATTACACGAGCTTGTCCAAGTCAAGATCATCCTTTGCGCGAGCGGCGACAAGCTTCATGAGCAAGAGGTCTTCGATACTGCAAACGCTCACTTCGATCTTATCGAAAAGGCGGCGTGACTTCTTGCCAGCACTTTTCTCTCAAAACCGCTGAGCGCGGCGGCAACATCGACGCGGATCTTGGTTTTTACATTTTGTAAAGGGACGAAAGAGCAGCGTCGAAAAAAGGGAAGTGGCTCGCGTTGGAGGGAAGTGTAGTCGTCGGAAAAAATTTTGAGCACGTTTTCATGCTCGTCTAACTCGGCAATAATGACAATGTCAACATCGACCGTCGTGCGCGTGGAGCCGTAAATAATCGCCGCCGATGAGAGCATAGGGCACTTGCGCTTTTGGGCAACGCTTATCAATATCGTTCAAAGTCCGCTCAAACTCTCGCGCCATGAACGCCCCGCCATTTCTTAAAAACCTTTTGCACTGCGATATGGTGTCGCAAGTCTTCCCTCATATTCACAGAAGTGTCACCGCGATTGCGCCAATGCGCATGCACGGAATTCAACATGGACAAAACCAAAGTCGGCGGCGTCGGAAATTCCGCGGCAAGATCGCCCGCAGCCTCATATTTTAGCCACCACGGTTCCATGTGTTTACCAGGCTCTCTGCCTTTGGCAGCTTGTGGAATCTTGGTGCCGGGGCGTTTTGTTTTGTGTTGCAATGCTGCGTGCCTATTTGAAATTCTATTTCAGCACGCTCACGCCCATAAAGCTCCTCAGCACTTCCGGCACTACGATCGTGCCTTCGTCGGTTTGAAAATTTTCCATAATCGCGATGATCGTGCGCGGCAGAGCGAGGCCCGAAGAGTTGAGCGTGTGCACGAATTGCGGTTTGGCGCTCGGCTCCGGGCGGAAGCGAATGTTAGCGCGCCGCGCTTGGAAGTCTTCGAAGTTCGAGCACGAAGAAACTTCCAGCCACTTTTGCATGCCGGGAGCCCACACTTCGATATCATAGCATTTCGCCGCGGCGAAGCTCATGTCGCCGCTGCACAACAAGAGCACGCGATACGGCAAGCCGAGCATCTGCAAAACTTCTTCGGAGTTCTGCAAAAGTTTTTCGTGCTCTTCATAGCTCGTTTCCGGCCG
This sequence comes from Candidatus Zhuqueibacterota bacterium, assembly GCA_013361015.1. Taxonomy (GTDB): domain Bacteria; phylum Zhuqueibacterota; class Zhuqueibacteria; order Zhuqueibacterales; family Zhuqueibacteraceae; genus JABWAN01. The sequence goes on from JABWAN010000132.1 coordinate 6,082, forward strand.
CGTGCATTTCACCATCTCGACTTTGTCGAATTGGTGCAGGCGCATCAAGCCTTTTGTGTCTTTGCCATAAGCGCCGGCCTCGCGGCGAAAGCAGGGCGTGTATGCGGTATAATTGATCGGCAAATCCGCGCCAGCAAGCATTTTGCCCGCGAGTAGATTCGTGACCGGCACCTCCGCGGTGGGAATCAAAAACAGGTCATCGGCCTCGACACGATACATATCGTCTTCCATCTTGGGAAGCTGGCCGGTGCCGAACATGGCTTCGCGCCCGACCACGAACGGCGGGAATACTTCCGTGTAGCCGTGCTTGTCAATGTGTAAATCGAGCATGAAATTGATGAGGCTGCGTACGAGCTTTGCGCCTTTGCCTTGAAAGTTCACGAAGAACGAGCCGGAAACTTTTGCGCCGCCTTCGAAATCTATGAGGCGAAGATTTTCATTTAGATCCCAATGCGACTTGGGCGTGAAATCGAATCTCGGAATCTCGCCCCATTGCTTGACGACAACGTTGTCCGCGGCACTCTTTCCCACCGGCACACTCGCGTGCGGCAAATTCGGAATGCGAATTTGCAATTGATAGAGTTGGTCTTCGACGTTCTTCAGCTCGTTATCTAGATTCTTGATGTCATCGCCGACGCGCTTCATCTCGGCAATTTTATCATCGGCGTTGCCGCCCTTTTTCTTGGTTTGCGCAATCTCTTCGGAAACACGATTGCGCAAAGCCTTGAGTTCCTCCGCCTGCGCGAGAATACGCCGCCGCTGCTCATCCAAAGCGCGGAACTGCGAAAGATCGAGACTGGCATTTTTTTTCCGAATGCCTTCCTCCACCTGCGCCAAGTTTTCGCGAATAAATTTCAAGTCCATCATGAAACAAAATCCTTCCAATTACAAGTGGCCTCTTTGCTGAAAAAGCAAAATCTTTTCCGTAAGCGGATTGAACGAATATCGCGGATACAGTCTTTTGCTTTATCCGCGATATTAAAAAAATCCGCTTACAGCAAGCTTTTGGGTTGCGGCTAGCCGCATGGTGGTTAAGCACTCAGCAAGCTCAATTGCGCACGGCTTCACCACTCGTGGCTTTGCACGACGATGATATTCAGTTCTTTGGCCTTGTTCAAAAAGCCTTTGGTCGCAAAATGCGTGACGAGCACTTTTACGATTTCTTCCTCGCCGTATTCGCTCCGAACGGCCTCGGCCTTTTCTTCCAACTCGGCAAACACATCCTGCTTTTTCAACAAACGATTTTCATCCAACCGAAGTTTGGCTTCTCCCACAATGATGACCGGCTTGCCATGCTTTTCTGCGCGGCAAAATAAATTAACCTCTTTGCCGCCGATATCGGCACGCACAATTTTTTCCTGCACTTTCAGGCCGTATTTCTCTTGCAAGATCGCGGGCAAGAATCTGTACGTCTCATTTTCAAAGGCGTAGCTCACGCTGCGAGACAATCCGCCCACCTCGACCCGAGTTTCGTTCAAGCCTTCGCTAAGCTTGGTGATTGCGATTTGCATTTCCCTCTGCGAAGCGGCAAGCTCATTATGCGATGCGGTAAGCCCCGTGATCGCAGCTTGCATCTCCTTTTGCGAAGCGGCAAGCTCATTATGCGAAGCGGTAAGCCCCGTGATCGCAGCTTGCATCTCCTTTTGCGAAGCGGCAAGCTCATTATGCGATGCGGTAAGCCCCGTGATCGCAATCTGCATTTCCTTTTGCGAAGTGACGAGTTCTTTCACCGTCGCAGCGGTTTGCTTCTGCTCCGCGGCGAGTTCTTCGACTTTGATCTCGGTGCGCTTTTGCGCTTCCGCGAGCTCCTTCACGATACTCTTGAGCTCGGAAAAATCTTCTTTGGTGACGTGCGCTTCGGCGATGCGCGCGTCGATAATTTTGACAATCTCTTTCCGAATCGAAGGCGTGAGCGAGAAAGATGGTTGCATACTTCCCACCACAAGTTTATCGGGATATTTAGAACAGATGAATCATGCTAATCTGCAAATACTTCGAGGGATTCTTTTTTACGTCGTCAAGAATCGTTTGCAACTGTGTGACGGTTTGATTGGCCTTCGTGTAAAGTTCGTCGTCATATAACGCCTTGCCCACCGCGCCTTTTTGCTGCTCCACTGCGGCCAGCAGCTTGCGTGTTTCAGTCAAGGCGCTGTCGAGCTTGGCCAAGGTGGTGGGCAGTTGCGCCGTAGTGGTCGCGAGATTTTGCGAGACGCTGTCAATGGAAGACTGCCGCTGTTGCCAAAAAGTATTCAACCCGGAAGAGAGCGAGTCCATGTACGCCATCGTATTCTTTAAATGGCGCATATTGCCTTCCAGATTCATGTTCACTTGGCGCGTGATGTCTTCCGTATTGATTAGCATGGCGGCAATCGCCTTCTGCGAACGATGGCTGAAGGCGGAGTCCACGGCGGTGTTGAGCTTCGCCAGCAACGCGTTCGTTTGGCTCATCAATTCCGAAAGTGAGCCGCCGGCATCCGCGATGTCACTGATATATTCTCCAGTAATCGTATCATCTTCCTGCAGAGTTACGCTCGCGGTTCCCGGCATCAAGTCGATGTATTTTTCGCCGATCATGCCGACGCTGCGAATCGCAGCGCGGGAATCATTCGGAAACGGCACCTGGCCGTTCATCCACGCGCGCACATTGACGTGCTCGCGGTCCAGTTTCATTTCCAAAATTCGGCCGACTTTCAGGCCGGAGACGGTGATGGCATCACCCGTTTGCAGGCCGGTGACATTTTTGAAAAGGATGTTGATTTTATAACCTTGTTGGCGCACCGGCAAATCGCGTAGATAAACGTAGCCATAGATGCCAATGGCAATAGCCAGCATGATGCCGGTGCCCACGATGATTTCATTCGTCCAACGTCGCATGAACTGCTCCCGCTTGATTGCTTTTGCCGCGGCCGAGCCATTCGTGTCCGCGTGCGCTTTCCAAAAAATTTTCCACCGCCGGCTCGGTGCAGCGGGCCAATTCTTCCGGTGTGCCAAAGAAACGAATCACACCGCTTTCCAACATTGCGACTTTGGCGGCGACACGATACACGCTGTGCATGTCATGCGTTACCACCACCGAAGTCACGCCGAGCTGATTATTGAGATCGAAAATGAGCTGATTGATCGAGTCCGCACGCGGAGGATCTAGGCCGGTGGTAGGCTCATCGTAGAGCAAAATTTCCGGACTCATTACCAACGCCCGCGCGATCGCGGCGCGTTTCTTCATGCCGCCGCTCAACTCGGCCGGAAATTTTGGCTCCACGCCGGCCAGTCCAACCATCGCAAGCGCCTCGTGAACTTTGTCGCGCAACTGGTGTTCCTTGAGCTGGAAGTGACGCTTCAAGCCCATCGCCAAGTTTTCGCCGATGGTCATCGAATCGAACAATGCCGAACCTTGAAAGACCATGCCGATCTTCTTGCGCACTTCCACCAGCGCTTGATAGGAGAGCTTCGCGATCTCCAGACCATCCACGAAGACGGAACCGCGATCGGGTTTGAGCAAGCCGATGATGTGCTTCAACGTTACCGATTTTCCACAGCC
>JABWAN010000133.1 GCA_013361015.1 Candidatus Zhuqueibacterota bacterium
GCTGGAATTGATCCGCATCATGGTTTTGCATTGGGAGGCGATTCGCTTCATCTTCAGCTTTATGCGTTTGGAGGATTTTCATGATCCCGAAACGCATGCCTTTGCTGAAATCTTTTACGGTTTTCTTGATCGCGAAATTCCGCTTGAGCCGGAAGACTTGCTGCACTATTTTCACGATCCCAAGCAGGCGGAGTTCGTTTCCGCTATCATCAATGTCGAAGGGAAGAGGACGATCGAGCGTGACCATCGCCATTGGGCTGCGGATTGTATGGCGCGCTTGCAAAAGTATATGATAGAAGATCAGATTCACATTATTCGCGATCAACTCAAAGCCGCGGAAGCGAGTGGCCGGGACGTGACGGAGTTGCTGCAACAATTCGATGAGTATCAAAAACATCTCAAACGCGTGCGCCCGGAAAATTTTTTGATCGGCTCGTAAAATCCGCTAGGGAAGGTAGAAGCTTTTAAGTTTGCAAAAAAACGCCATAGCCAACGAATCACATTTCGAGGAAAACATGACTGTAGAACAGGAAACTGCAGAAGCCAACAACAACGAAAAAATTGAAAACACAGAAAACGATGTGCCGCGCGTGCTTTCGTCATATAGAAGTCACGGCCTCTTGCGTTGCATGACGTTCATCGACGGCTCGTGGCTTTATCATAATCAAGACATGCTGGTGAAGGCCTATGCCGCCCCGTATAAAATCGATTTTAGCAAGATCAACGCCGTGGCGCTTAAACGCCTGCGGCAGCACATGGTGAATACGTTGGACACAGACCCGCCGGCGCTCGATCTCGTGCGCACCTATTATTACGCCAGCGTGCCGTGGAACGTGCATCCGGATGATGCGCTGAAGCTGGAGGATCAGCGCAAATTTTATATGCTGCTCAGTGAGTCACTCGGCTTCGAGTTGATTCTGCATGAAATCGATTTTCGCGGCCATTATATGGCCATGCAGGATCGCATCACGCGCGAAGGCGACCCCAACTTTTTGCCGAAAGAGCGCACCATCGACATGGCGCTGGGCATCAACATGCTCTATCTCGCCGCGATTGACGCGTATGACATTGCCATTGCCGTTTTGGGTGATGCCGATTATCAACCCGCGCTCGATCGTGTACGGCAACTCGGCAAACGCGTGATGATCTTCACGATCGGCGGCTCGGCTGCATATGAATATCTCTATCCCAAAGCCACTGCGCGCTTCAGCGATTTTCCCGTGGTGCGTTTTCAAGATCATTTGGAGGATTTGCGTTTGGCGCACCGTGTGGAGCGCGAGAAAGTTCTGTATTCCTATGCCTGCGCGCGCTGTGGCAAGCTCTTCGAATCCACCTACAAAGCCGCGCCCAAACAAAACATGTATTGCGACGAACACCGCATCTGGCGTGACCGCGCAGGCAACGGCAATTTTGCACCGCCGCGCGAGGCGATAACTGGGATGCAAGATGAGCTGAGCGCGTTGAGTGTAAATTCAAACGTGACGAATGATCAGGTGTGATGCGAAATACGTGTCTGATGTTGAGCCAGGGCCAAACAGTTCGGATAATTCACGCGTTTCAATTATCGCGGAGGGGCTGGAAACGTGCATGTTATCACACGAAAACGGCTTTTGGAGTTTTCAAAAAAGCACCCCGATGCAGCGACAACGCTTGAACATTGGTATCGCACAATGAAGCGCCACGAGTTCGCATCATTCCCCGAACTGCGAAGAATCTTTCCAATTGTCGATCAGGTAGGAAGACTGGTGATTTTCAATGTCGGCGGCAATAAAGTTAGATTGATCGCATATAGCGTTTATAGAAAAAAGCGCATCTATATCAGACACGTTTTGACTCACAAAGAGTATGACAAAGGCAAATGGAAGGAAGAGGCATGAGAACTTTGACCACAAGCCTAAACGCCACTATCAAAGTTTGGCCGACCGTTTCTAAAGTCGTCTCGACTCTTCGAACCGAGGAACAATACAATCGCGCCGTCAGACTTTTAGATAAACTGATCGATCAAGTCAGTGAAGAGCCGGACGAGACGGTAGAATCACTCATCGATATCTTGGGCACGCTGATCGAAGCGTATGAAGACAAATACGTCCCTGAACCGATGGGAGATCCCATTTCATCACTGAAGTATCTTATGGAAGAGCATAGTTTGAGGCAAAGCGATTTGCCCGAAGTCGGCAGTAGAAAGGTGGTGTCGGAAATTCTTCAGAGAAAAAGAGAACTCAATATCGCGCAAATCAAAGCATTGAGTAAACGCTTCAAGGTTTCTCCCTCGGTTTTTATTTGACTACGAACCGAACAACGTATTTATTTTGATGTGAACTTCACTCCTCCTTGCGCAAGTGCAAGCAATAATGATGAAACGTGTTGCTCACCCAGGCATAACGATAGCCGAACGGCGCGAGCTTGAGATCGTCTTGGCACCAAAACTGTTCATGACAGAGGATTAAATTGCGGCTCAGCGCGAGTGCCAAATCCCAAGCGAGTGGATAGATCTTTCCCTTCTTCTTCACATTCTTCACAATGATCGTCATGTACCGTCCCGCGGCCAAGCGTTCGGCGAGGCGTTCATAAATCTCTACTAGTGTGCGTAGGAAATCCTCGTAATCATCGTAGTTGCCCAAATCACGCGCGTCTTCGGAATAGAATTGCAGCAGCCCGGCCGCTTTGCGTTTTTGTTGCGTCTCCGCGCCTTTCATGCGGAGCATATCCCAATACGGCGGGCTGGTGAGCACGTAATCAAATTTCTCCGGCAGGTTTTCATAGCTCTGCGCCGCGCTCGCATCGCCGTTCACGATTTGCCATTGCGGCGCAGCGATGAACGTAAGCTGGTTCGTCGCAAATTTCTCAATGCGCTGTTTGGCGATTTGTTGAAACTGCGGATTCAATTCGATGCCATACGCCGCGCGATTTTGCGAAAGCGCTGCGAGCAACGTGCTGCCCGTGCCGGCCATGGGATCGAAGACCCGCTCGCCTTCGCGCGAAAATTGATTGAGAAAATAGATTACCAACGACTCGGGAAACTTTGCGGGGTGCAGCAACACACCCTTCTCGCGCGGCGGCGGCTTCGGCACAAACCACGAAGGCTGTGCAGGATGTAGCGCAGTCATCTTGACTGCAGCAGGCAGGGAGGCCTGCGCTCCAAAGCTCGGAGAGAGGTTTGGAGCAAGCGAAGCCAATTCTTCCTCACGCCGAAAGTTCAAGCAGTAGATCACGTCTTGTTTCGTTGTCCAAGTTTCCGGTTGTTGCGTTATAGGAGAGGAGAGGGAGCCGCTCGACAGTTTACCTGTGCTGCCGATGGTGTTGAGCGTTCCCGCCTCGGATTCACACCCGATCTTTTCATCTTTGATTGATAAAAACTCGCTCACGCTGCGTCCGATTTGCCACGCAATTGGCACGAGCCTCCCCGCCGCATCGCGATTGCGCGTGAAAATGGTCAGGTAAGCCTGCGGCTTGAGCCGGCGCGCGAAATGATGTATGCGCGCAAGCCACGCCTCATTTGTTTGAGCGAAGCTATCCTCATTGGGGAATTGTTCGGAGAGATCGATTAAGCCATAGTCGAGTTGCGCTTCTTCTTCGCCAATTTCAACGATCACGGCGTCGCGGTTTAACGCGCGAATGAGCGGCGCCAGCGCCTCGGCATTTTCTCGCACGATACCAATGCGGGAGGCGCGGCCCTCGGCGTTTTGTCGCTTGGTGAAAAAGAGGATGAAGTCTTTCAACGTTTGCGGCGCGAGCACGAACCAACTCTTCTGAAATGTCAGCCATTCGCGGCTGGTCAAATCATTCATGCGATTCTTAGGATCGACTTGCGCTTTTGAGAAATTCGTGCTATGCTTGTGTTCGTCGGACATGTGGCTCCAATTTGCTTAATCTCTTAGATCGCTAATCCATGCGAAGGTTCACCCGTTTGCCTTTTGCACGCATTCGCAATTGGGTCTCGTGGTTTTGGGATTGGTCGTCTAACTCTCCGGGGTTTTATGAAGGCGGAAGAAGTTCTGGCATTGGCGATTTTGCCGGAAGACGTTGCAGCCGGCATTGCGTATGCGCGGCAATCGTTGCAGTACACCTTTGACCGCATGCGGTACCGCGCAAATCCCGAGCGCCGTTTCGGCAACATTGCCGTGGGAAAGATGTGCGAGGCGACGTTGCTGCGTTTCCTGCGACAACACGGCGTGCCGCACGTGGGCCGCGAAGGTGCGACGCCGCACACACGACCCGATCGATTCGATCTGCGCGTACTGAACGAGATCATCGATCTCAAAACTTTTCGCGCGCCGCCCATCGCCGCGCGCGGCGAGAACTTGATGCAGTGTCTGGCACTAATTCCGTTTCAGCATGAAAAAGATCAATGGCTGCAAAGAAAAAAATACCAGCGTTTCATCTTTGGTTTCTTCAACGGCGAGTTCCGCGGGCGATCGCAATCTCAGAATAAAGCTTTTGACCCGCAGAGTTTTGTCGTGCAGCACACGCCTGCAGTTTTTTTCGTGACCGCGGCTCCTGCATTGGCAGAGTGCGAAGCACAGTTCGCAGAGATTGCCGCAGGCACGAAGTGCGCGCAATATCCTTCGGGCACGCGCATTCGTAATATGGGCTGCGCCATCGGTGCACTAACTTCATTCCAAAGTTTTTTAGAGAACCTCGAAAAATTTTGTCGGAGATGAACATGGCTCTAGGCCTCCCAAGAATTACTAGTTTTGAAATTACTTCCGATCCTCTTGTGGCCCCACCGCGTGTGCTGCCGGCTTCACGGCGGCGCGCTGCGCGTGCTCCCGAAACCTCCGACAATAAAATCTCACGGCATGCCTTGAATACCCTCGATCGCTTCAGTCTCATTGCGTTGGCGCCCAAAGCCGGCGAACATATTCTCGACGTGGGTTGCGACAATGGCCGCCGCTTCGCGCGTTTTGCGCAGATGAAGTGCACGGCCGTGGGGATCGACTCCGCTTTTGCTTCGCTGCGCACGGCGCTGCGCAAATTCCCCGAAAGTTGGGTGCTGCAATGTGCGATGCAAGATCCATTGCCGTTTGGCACGCATCATTTTGATGCCGTGCTCTGTGCGCTCGCGGGCGAGCATTTGGATCGCATCCCGGCAGTACTACGCGAGTTTTATCGCGTTCTCCGGCCGGGTGGACGCATTGTGCTGGCGTTGCATTATCCCGATTTGCATGCCGCGCACCTCAAACAAGTGCAGGATAGCTTGTTTGAAGCGGAATTTGAATTTCAAACCGGCTCGTTTCGGCATTCGGTGCATGATTATACTTCCGCGCTCATCGGCGTGGGGTTTGTCGATATTCGCCAACATCAAGTGGCGCGCCCGGGACGGCAACAGAGTTTGTTTCCGGAGGAAGTTGAGAGTTCAAAACAAAACGAATATCCGACGCAAGTGGTGCTGCAAGCACTGGGGCCGAAATGAAGACAACGCGAGGCGCAGTTTAACGCGAGGGCGAGGGAATAGCAAGAGGTTTTTATGCGCAAAGATGGCCGAGTTTTTCCGCTCAGATTGTTTCACGAGCGAGTAAAAGGATTCCTCCTGAATGACAAACCGGAATTGGTGTTGCAAATCAATCGTGCAATCTCATTTTGAAAATGTGCGTCCGGCAGCGGAATGAAATCGCTTTGAAGTCACTCTGCTTTGAAAAGATCACTTAGAGAAACAAGCAAAGAAGAACCCTCGGTGAAGCAGCGACAAGCCATAAAAAAAGCCGGCATGAGGTAGCTTCGGCGATGAGGAAGATGCGTCAGCACGGTATTTGTGAGGAAGGAAAATTAGATGCGAATTGCTTTTGCGACGAGTGAATGTGTTCCGTTTGTGAAAACCGGCGGGCTGGCAGACGTGAGCGGGGCATTGCCCAAGGCACTGGCGTTGATGGGGCATGAGGTCAAAGTTTTTCTCCCACTGTATCAATCCATTCGAGTATTGGACCATGATTTGACTTTTGCGCATGAGTTTCACAACACGCAAATGCGGGTGGGCGAGCGCACGGTGACCGCGAATGTTTGGTATAAACGCAACGGCGCGGGCGTCGAGCATTACTTCGTTGATTGCCCGCACTACTTTCATCGCGGGCAGGTTTATACTTCGCATGCCGACGAGGACGAGCGCTTCATTTTGTTGCAAGACATGGCGATGTTCATTTTGCAGCGCTTCAATTGGGCGCCCGAGGTGTTGCACTGCAATGATTGGCAAACCGCGCTCCTGCCCGTGTTCCTCCGCGAGAAATATAATTGGGATCAACTCTTTGCGAAGACGGCGTCGGTGCTCTCGCTTCATAACGTCGGCTATCAAGGCCGTTTCGGGGCCGCGGCCGTGGGGCACGCGGGTTTGAAGTATGACAAGTTTCATCTCGGCGGCGCGTACGAATTTTATGGCGATTTTTCGTTTCTCAAAGCGGGCCTGATGTATGCCGACATGATTACGACCGTAAGCCCGACCTATGCGCGCGAGATTCAAACTTATGAGTACGGCACCGAGTTGGAGGGGGTGTTGCGTTATCGCGGCGGCGACCTCGTCGGCATTTTGAACGGCATTGATGTTGATGATTGGAATCCCGCCGGTGATCGGCACATTCCACATCATTATACGATCGACGATCTCGACACGAAGCGCGAGAACAAACGAGCCTTGCTCGAACGCACGGACCTGCCCTATCAAGACGGCGTGCCCACCATTGGTATTATCACGCGCTTGGCGGAACAAAAGGGCATGGAACTCGTCGCGTCCGTTTTGCCGCAGCTCATGGAATTGCCGGTGCAACTGGTGGCGCTGGGCAGCGGCGCGCAGAAGTACGAAGATTTTTTTCGCTGGGCCGCGCAAACCTATCCCGAAAAGTGCTACGCATACATCGGATTCAACGATGCGCTTGCGCATTTGATCACGGCCGGGTCTGATATGTTCCTCATGCCCTCGCGTTATGAGCCGTGCGGTTTGAATCAAATGTACTGTTTGAATTACGGGACCGTGCCGATCGTGCGCCGCACCGGCGGTTTGGCGGATACGGTGCGCGATTATCACGAGTACAACGACCAAGGCAACGGCTTCTCGTTTTATGATTTCACGCCGTACGCGTTGTGGACTTCGATTTTGCGCGCGTTGGATTTGTATCAACAAAAAGAAGTTTGGCGGGAGATCATGCGGCGTGGCATGTCCGAAGATTTTTCGTGGAAGCATTCCGCGCAACAGTATCTCGAGGTTTATCAGCGCGCGATCAGCAAGCGCGGATGAGTTATGCTCGGCAACGAATAAAACGGCGACGACATCGCTTCCTCACACCGACCCCATCATTCCACCAATCCAAACTTTGAACAGCGAGATTGCCATGCTATCCCAATTCCTTTCCGATGAAGAGCAGGTTACGTTTTATCCCACGTATGGCTATAAAGAAAACGCGCATTGGAAAATTCCCATGCGCGTGTGGGTACACGAGCCACGCGGTATCGCGGAAAGCCTCATCACCAAAGTTGTCGCCGGCGTTGGCGATCTCGATGAGAAAGGCCGCAACAATTTTCGCGCGCGCATTGCTGATTTGGTCGCAGATGATGAATCCGGAGAAACGGTCAAACTCATGTTTGATGCGGATGGGGAGCGCGAGGAATTTCGCGTGCAAAAGGAGAACGGCGAATTTCCGAATAGTGATTCGAATGGGTTGATCGAGGGCTTTATCATCCTTTCCGAGGCCAAGGCCGGGCACTTAATACGCGCGCAAAATTCCGAACAAGGGTGGTTGACATTTCGCGCTGTATCGACGGAGCATACTGGTATGGGCCGTGTAAGATTGCTGGCGCCGCATGGGCTTTCCGTGATTTCGGACATCGATGATACCATCAAAGTAACCGGAATTCTCAAAGGCGTCAAAACCATCGTGCGCAACACCTTTTTCGAGGACTTTGTAGCCGTGCCCGAAATGGCAAAGCGTTACCGGCAATTCGACGCAGCGGCGTTTCATTATGTCTCCGGCGGACCGTGGCAGTTGTATCGCCCGCTTGCGGAATTTCTCATCCACGGCGCGGGCGGTTTTCCCGAAGGCTCGTTTCACATGAAGAGTCTCCGAAAGAATATTTTTTCGATGGACACTTGGGAAGACTTGCAAGAGTTGGCGGGCGGCGATGCCACCTTCGAGCAAAAGATGGAGCAGATTAGCACGATCATGATGAGGTTTCCCGAGCGCAAATTTGTTTTAATCGGAGACTCCGGAGAAAAAGACCCCGAAATTTATCGCGAGATACAAATGCGATTTCCGCAACAGGTGCGGGAAATCTGTATTCGCGATTTGAACCGCGAGCGCTTGCAAGGGATAACGACTATCTGAGGGACGAGGCGAGGCACGTTCACGTAGAGCGTAATCGTTTTGCGCGAATCGCCTCGCATGGAGGTACTCAATAGGTTCTCTTTCAACTTTTTTTGTACGACTTCACCGCTAAAACTTTGGATACATATGCAAAGAAACCTTCACGAACTTTCCAACACGGTTCACGACATTTTGATCATTGGCGGCGGCATTTACGGCGCCGCGGCGGCGTGGGAGGCCTCGTTGCGCGGCCTCTCGGTCGCTTTGATTGAAAAAGCGGACTGGGGCGCTGCGACCTCTTCCAATAGTCTGAAGATCATACACGGCGGCCTGCGCTATTTGCAGCATGCGGATTTCAAGCGCATGCGCGAATCCATTCGCGAACGCATGGTGCTCATGCGTATTGCGCCGCACCTCGTGCATCCGTTGCCGTGCGTGATGCCAACTTACGGCCACGCCATGAAGGGCAAAGAAGTGATGCGCATTGCGATGTTCATGAATGATCTCGTCGGCTTCGACCGCAACGGCTTGCAAGATTCGCAAAAATTTTTGCCCGCGGGCCGGGTTATTTCCAAAAGAGAATGTTTGGAACTCATTCCGGGCATCGACGAGCAAAATTTGACCGGCGGCGCGGTTTGGTATGATTGTCAAGTCTACAATTCCGAACGCATGCTGCTTTCTTATTTGCACTCTGCGGCGCGTAATGGCGCGCAGCTCGCCAACTATGTGGAAGCCGCCGGCTTCCTTGTGAAAGACAAGCGCGTGCTCGGCGTGAAAGCGCGCGACACGCTCTCGCACAATGAGTTTGAAATACGCGCGCGTTTGGTGCTCAACAATAGCGGGCCGTGGGTGAATCAGACCTTGGGCTTGCTCGCGCAGAAGCCTGACGGCGCCAAAGTGCAGCTCTCAAAGGCCATGAACCTCATTTTGCGGCGGCAGATTGTGCCGAAGTATGCCGTGGGCGTGCCGAGCAAATTCGAGTTTAAAGACAGCGATGCGATTATCAATAAAGGCTCGCGCTTGTTGTTCATCACACCGTGGCGCGGACGCTCGATGGTGGGCACGACGCATGTGGCCTATCACGGCGAGCCGAAAGATTTCCGGGTCACCGAAGCAGATATTCAAACTTTCCTTGACGAAGTGAGCGCGGCTTTTCCGGCGGCAAACTTGAAACGCGAGGACGTTGCGTATTTTAATGGCGGCCTGTTGCCCATGGAGGGCGTGAACCCTCGTTCCGGCGATGTGCGTTTGGTAAAACACTACATTTTGCGCGATCACGAG
>JABWAN010000134.1 GCA_013361015.1 Candidatus Zhuqueibacterota bacterium
AAAATGCGCCGTGAAGGCGCAGAAGAATTCTTAAGAGAGATTGTTGCACGAAAAAAATATAAGCGAAGATCTATTCTCCCTTAGTTACTTTAATTTAGTCACGATATTTTGTTTTCTTGGTGAACATGAGGGCTGCAGATTCTACGTTTCTTTGGAGTCTATGTTTAAATGCTGCAATACCGTAAAAATCAGGGCGGCAAAATAGAGAATTGCTCTCCGGTATGCAAGAAGTATTTTGAATCATGAATTTTAGTCTTTTTTTGTTATAAATATGCTATCGTTCAAATGGCTGAAATTAAAAATCTAGACTGAGATTCTGCGCCATTGTTAATTCTTCGCTCTCGCCAAAACGACGGTGGTTTTGGCCGAAATCAACACGCCTTGTTCTGCGCGGATCGCTTGCAATAGGACAATGTATATTCCAGTACGGACGGGCTGCCCTTGTTCATCGCGGCCGTTCCAGATTGCTTCAAAGCGCGATCCTACCGCACGTGTGTTCAGCAGTTGCCGAATTAAACGCCCGCGCATATCATAAATCTTGAGATGGACCGTTGCAGTGGTCACTGGGAGGTTCATTTGAAAAACTGCAAAATCATCAATGCCATCATCGTCGGGAGAAAATGGAGTGGGAGCCACTGAGATTGAGGCAGTGTTGGGTATCACGCTTGTGAAAATGGAATTCTGCCTGCCAGGTGTAGCACCCTTAAGATCAACACAAGTACTCCAGTTACTGCTATCCTGCGAAAATAGATTGGGGTTTATTCGTTCAAGTGAAGAACCGATACCGCCGCCCCATACTGCATTAAAATGCACGCTATCCTGTCTCCCGCCGTTAAAGTCGTAAAGTTTCAAACTTTCACGATCATTGTTGAGCGTGAGCCATTTTGGAATCTGAATATGGAGTGCTTCGTTCTCCAATAAAGGGACTTTGCCGCGCGATGAAACCACCGCATACTTTCCCGGCAAAAGAACGAACGCCGTATCCGGAAAAATCGCCGGCGCGTTTGCTTCCGCGTCCTGCCACAGCCACTCGGAAAGATACACGGGATTTGCGCTGCGATTGAACAACTCGAACCACTCGATCTCATTGCTGCGCGGCCCATAATAGATTTCATTAATGATCACTGATTTGGCGGGATAGCCAACCGGCAAATTGGCAACAATGCGGTTATTCTCCACAATCAGATCACGAGCCTCGCTCACTTCAACCTTGATCGAATTTTTTCCGAATGGCGGCTGCGGCCAGTCGAATTGCATGAGCAGCGAGTCTTCCGACTGTAATTCTTCATTGCCAGTCAGCGCGCCCAATTGCATCCAACCTTGCGTTCCTGCCGGCTCGTAATAGATGAGAATGGAAAAATTCGCCAGCGCATTTCGGCCGCGATTGGCGACACTCAATTCAATGCGCACATTCTCCCCGTATCGCGGACGAAGTGGGGAAAAGCGCACGGCGCGCATCTCGAGGTCATACTCGCGAGGACTGACGCTATTGAATGCTCCCGGTGTTCCGCCTCGTGGTGCGAGGCTCGGCGACCAATTGCTGCTCTCGTTCCCGCGTTCGGACCAAATCTTCTCAATCGATTTGCCGGTTTTGCCCCAACTGTTGTCATAAGCGATTGAGTCAATCACATTGCCGTTGAGGTCGCGCAACCGCACAGTTTCTCCGCTTTGATTCAAAGCCGGGAAGCTTTGCACAACGATGATCACGCTATCTTGTATGTCGAAGCGCGAGGCCAAATTCGCCGAAGCAGTCAGCACGCGAAAACCATGTGGAGGAATGAGAATCCGTTCCACAATTGAAGCACGGCTTTGCGCTTCATCTTCCAAAACCCAATTCTGCAAAGATACGTGTACGGACTGCAAATTGAAGATCTCCACCCATTCCGGCTGCGCTTCGAGTGGATCGAACATGATTTCGTTAATCACCAGTCCATGTTGAGGAAAACCGACCTGCAAAAACGCAAACGCGCGATTGTTTTCAGCCGCCATATCTGCGGTCGCGTAAACTTCCGCCATGAGTTGGATTTTCCCCGGAGGCGGAGAGTGCCAAGAGAACGGCACGATCACGGAATCCTCCGGAAAAACTTCTCGCACTATGGGAATGGTTGCCAAGGCCATCGCGGCATTCCAGTTCGCTAAACCTGTCGTGTCGTAGAAAATTGCCACTGCAAAATTTGAAAGGGGATTGCGGCCTTGATTGTGCACGATGGCCTCCAATTGCACGGTTGCGCCGTACTGCGGCTGCTCCGGCTCGATACGCAGGCGATTGAGGTCGAGATCATACTCGCGCGGGCTGACGCTGTTGAATGCTGCGGGCGTAGCGCCGCGAACGGCCACACTCGACCGCCAGTTGCGTTGCGTATTGTTGCGCTCATGCCAAATCTTTTCGATCGACCTGCCCGGCTCGCCCCATTCCTTTTCATAGGCTATCGAATCAATGACGGCGCCGCTAAAATCGCGCAAGAGCACAGCGTCGCCGCTGTTGCTCAATGAGGGAAAACGATTAAGAAGAATAATGCTGCTGTCGGCCAGATAATACAGACTCGCCAACTCTTTCGAAGCCGTAAGCACGCGATAACTCTGCGGCGGAAGGAAAATCGAGCCGGTGATGGAACCTTTGCTGCCGCTTTCGTCCTCGATCGTCCAATCCGGCAACGGCAAGCTGAAATTTTGTGGATTGTAAATTTCAACCCATTCCGGCGCGCCGCTCGCAGGTTCAAACATAATCTCAGTAATGACCGCGATCTCGCGCCGCCAGCCTACTGCAATCGGCAGAGACAAAGTATCATTGCGTGCATTCGCGTCGCCCGCAATCGTAAGCGTTGCCAGAAGCCTGTATCGTCCGGCGTTTATCGGCAGCGCAGTAAAGTACAACCGCAAAGTATCGTTGCTCGCCACCGCTTGCGCAGAAGTAACGTAGCCGAGATAAACCGGTGAGCCAAATTCACGCCCGACTGGAATTGCATCGAAATCCACGCTGAGGTTCGATAAAGTCTCGCGACCAGCGTTTTGCACTAGCACTGAAATAGTCGCCGGAGTATTCTCCCGCAATGGAGCCGGCGTAATGGTGAGACTCGATCTTACTAAAGCGCCATCGCTTTGCGCGCGGGCCACCGAATTCGTGAAGCCCGGCGAGCCGTCCACGCGAAAAGCGTTCGCCCAGTTCTTCACGGAATCATCACCGCCAAGCTCGATCTTTTCATCCGATATGCCGTCGCCGTTACCGAGTGAATAAGTGTATAGGGCCGCGGTATCGCCCTCGGCATCAACCAGTATCACAGTCTCCGCTGTACTGTTTGAGAGGCCGCCGTTGCCCAGCGTGTTGTCGTCAATGGTGAGGATCAAAGCTTCGGAGGGAATCAGATAATCGTACTGTGTGGAAGATTGAAAGTAGGTGGGATCGAGAATGACGGCGAAGTGCTGCGGCGCTAGCAACAGGCCGCGTGTTTGTGCGATGATCTCGTCGAGCGCACCGCGTTCGCCGACTCTCCAGCCGGCGAGCGAGATGGAATCTGTCGCACTCAAATTGTAAAGCTCGACGAATTCGTTCGCCTGCTCGCTGCCGCGCGGATTGTACATCACTTCGGAAATGACGATTTGCCCACGCGCGGAATGAACAACGGCGGCGAGTCCAAATAAGAATAGAAACACCGGGAAGCGTTGCATACTTCCCCCGTGAAAAGTTTTTGGAGTGATGATGTGGTACGAGAGGTCGCGCTGGGGATTTGCTATTTTGCTTTATGTCACTTGAATTGCATAATCAAATACGGTCACTGCAATTCTTCACCTTCCGGCGAGTAAGTTCTTTTTCACATTGTGTGCATACCTTGACATACGCGTTCTCAATCAAGAATAATCGACGTCGTTGTGCACAGAAATAGCTTTTCGAACTCAATCTTGCCTTCGCGGAAGATACACTTTGTTGGGATGACGCTTGAATGCTGAAGTCGATGTTGAAGAGCCCCGTGTTGGTTGGAATTCTCTTGGTGCACAAAGCCTACTCCCACGGTCAAGCAGCCCAACAGGTCACTCACAACAATATGTCAAAGGCAGTTTGGGATTGCAAGAAAAATTTTGCAAAAACAACGGGCCACGATTAGGCCGTGGTTGAATAGTTGAAAACTTTCACACCTTACCCCTCTGGTTCAGCAACCTCAACGTCCCCGGAATATTTTTCACTTTCGTCCACAGCGAACGCCCGTGCATAAACTGTGAGAAACTCGAAATGTTGTTGCGCATCTTTGCATTGTAGCGAAACCACCAGGGCTTGCGCAAAAACGTGACGGTGTCCACATCGACAAACTTGGTGCGCATCATATCGAGCAAACCTTCCGGGCCGTGCGTGCGGCCCAAGCCGCTGCTTTTGATTCCGCCATACGAAGCTTCGCTTGTGCCCACGTGTGCGATCACGTCGTTGATCAACACTGCGCCCACTTCCAGGCGGCTCGCCAATGCACGGCCGCGCTTTATATCACTCGTCCAAATGCTTGCGGAAAGGCCGAAGTCGGTATCGTTCGCATAGTGCAACGCTTCTTCCGCATCCTTCACGGCAACGATGGGCAACAATGGGCCGAAGGTTTCTTCACACATGACATTCATCTTCGGCGTGACTTCCACGAGCACGGTTGGCTCGAAGAAGCACGGCCCCAAATCC
Source organism: Candidatus Zhuqueibacterota bacterium (assembly GCA_013361015.1). Classification (GTDB taxonomy): domain Bacteria; phylum Zhuqueibacterota; class Zhuqueibacteria; order Zhuqueibacterales; family Zhuqueibacteraceae; genus JABWAN01. The sequence goes on from JABWAN010000134.1 coordinate 4,655, forward strand.
ATACGGCGTTTGCCGCCGCACAAAACTCTTGCACCGCTCGCGACCGCTCCGCGCAACTGCGCTTCGATGGCATCCACCTGCCGCGGCCGAATCAAAGGGCCAACATCCGTGGTGGGATCTTCGCCTTTTCCCAAGCGAAGCTGCTGCACTTTGTGCACGAGTTTTTCAACAAACAGTTCAAATACTTCGCGTTCGACAAAAATGCGCTTGGCCGCGACGCAACTCTGTCCGCAGTTCATAAATCTGCCCCACAAGGCGCCACTTGTGGCATAATCCAAATTCGCGTCGCGCAATACGATCATGGCATCGCTGCCGCCCAATTCGAGTGTGACCGGAATCAATCGCTCCGTTGCGGACAGCGCGACTTTGCGACCGGTGGCAACGCTGCCTGTGAACACGATGCGATCGAGTTGACATTGTGCAAGCGCTGCTCCCGCCGCTCCGTCTCCAATTGCAACTGCGAAAACATTTTCAGGTAAGCCCACTTCTTTGAAAAGCTCGGCAATTTTGAGCGCGCTGCTCGGCGTAAATTCCGAAGGCTTGAGCACAACGGTGTTGCCTGCCACTAATGCCGGCGCGATCGTCCCCAACGGCAACATGAACGGATAATTCCACGGAGAGATGATGCCCACGACCCCCAGAGGCTCGTGTACGATTTTACCACGCTTCGTTTTCAAGGCCCAGTTGGCATGGGGCACGCGCTTCGGACGCAACAACACCGGTCCGTGTTTGCGATAATAGTGGATGAAGTCCAGCGTGGGCATGATCTCCGTGACGAGCGCTTCGAATATCGGTTTGCCGTTTTCACGCGTGACGAGTTGCGCAATTTCCATCTGCCGTGCAAGCACGAGATCGGCAAGCTTGCGGAGATAAACCGCACGCTGTTCAAATGCAAGCGCACCCCATTCTTTTTGCGCCACGCGAGCGCGAGCCACCAGCGCTTGTACTTGCTCCACGGAAATCGAATCATACTCCTGCCAAACTTCGCCCGTGGCAGGATTGAGAGATTGCACACGACCGCCCGTCGGAACCCCCGTAGTGCGTTGCTGCGCACCATCCGGCTTCAGGCCGCGGTCTTTTGAGACAGGGTAAATTGTGTCTGCAGTGCTTGTGTGATCATTCATGCTCATGCTCCTCTCAAGCTCGTCGCTATCCAACATGTGCCATCAGAATCTTCAACGCGCCTCTTGCACTTTAAGCAAAATCGCTTAACTTTGCACCATGAAAAATTTGATTGCTGCCGAAAATCATCTGCGTAGAAGCGATCCGGTGTTGGCAAAGATCATTGCGCAGCATGGCGCCTGCATGATAAAACCCGATCGCCGCTATTTCCGCTCGTTAGTAGAAGCCATTCTCTCGCAACAACTCTCTATTAAGGCCGCGGCTACGATCTTCAGTCGTTTCCAAAATTTGCTCGCCGGACAAATTCTTCCGACGGCCATTTTGCAATTGCGCGACGAACAATTCCGCAGCGTGGGCGTCTCGCGCCAAAAGATGACATACTTGCGCGATCTTGCCAGCAAATGGCAGGACGACTTCATCAACCCCCGACGTTTTGCCCGCATGCATGACGAAGACATTATCATCACGTTGACGCAGGTGAAAGGCATTGGCCGCTGGACCGCGGAGATGTTCTTGATCTTCTCGCTGGGCCGGCAAGACGTTCTGCCCGTCGGCGATCTCGGCTTTCGCAATGCCCTCAAAAAGGCTTATGGCCTGCGCAAATTGCCGGAAGCCAAACGCATCACCGCACTCGCGGAAAAGTGGAAACCCTATCGCGCGATTGCGACGTGGTATTTGTGGGCCAGCCTGAACAATAAGCCGAAGTCAGGAGCATAAAATTCAATTGCAACATTGTTTCGTGCAAAATTTAAGACTCACATCTGGCAATGAACACCTTGTGTAATCACCAAAAGACCCCATGAACCTCCTAAAAAAAATCTCCCGTTTGGCGTTTTTCTCTTTGCTGCTCATCTTGCTGCTCGGTGTTACCAATCTACAGCAGCAGCCTTTGTTGGTGGCCTTTCTACTCGTCATGATCGCGGTGCGCGCATTGGAACTGGTGCAACCGGCGCCGGAAGGTTTGATTCACTGGTATCGCGCAGAGCAGCATCCGCGATGGATCGTATGGTTGAGCGGCACGAGCTTTCTCAGTAATCTCGTGTTGCCGATTCTGGATCAACGTTATCGCGGGGAAGTTTTTTGGTCCAGTCCGCTGCCGCTAGCTTCATGGTGGGTGGGCGCAATCGGTTTGGTGCTTTTCATCGTGGGGAGCGTGCTGCGTTTCAGAAGCATCGTTGTCGTGCCGCCGCAAAAGCCGGAGCCTGCACTCGTGGACAGCAAACGCAAGAAGAAGGACAAAGCCGGCGAGCCGGAAGCAGAACTTCCATCCGTACCCGCGTTTCATTTGGAGCCCGCTTTTTATCATGCCACGGCGCTTTCGTATCTGGGCATTGCCGTGTGTTGCACCAGCTTGTGGGGCCTGCTGGCGATTTTGGTGGTGATCCTGCCGCCATTGTTTCATGGCAAGAAAGTGCAAGCGCAGGCCGCGGCGTAAACGGCTATTGCAGCTTGGCATTGCAAAGCTGCAATAGGAGCTTTGCGGCGCCGGCATAATGACCTTCAGCGGCTGGGGTTGATCCATCTCTCCCAATCCGTATCGGACAACTCGCCGCGTGCGGTGGAATGTACGAGTTTGTATTCGCCCCAATTATTCACATCCACGAAAACGAATTCGACCCCGCCTTCCAATTCAAAATACTTCCAAATTTGATACGGACGATTTTCGCTGCTGCTGGGAAAGCGTTCGATCTCGCTGGGCTGTGCATAGACCAAGAGCACGCGCCCCATGTCCGTTTCATAGCCTTCGCGCAATCCCGAAAAATTATCCTGTGAGTACTTGACGCGAGTGAGATAGTCTTCGCGGTATTCATTGCGCGGTGTCTCCGGCGATTGGTCGCGGCTCTGCCAGAATTTGACCAGAAAATCGCGCTTGCCCTGTTCTTCGAGCGACGCATAGATCTTTTGTTCTTCTTTGGTGGAAATGTAGCGCACCGTTTTGAATTCCTTGTCAAGCTCGGCGAGCGGGCGATCGCGATACTGCAGCATGAGAAATTCATAGCCGACTTCTCCTGCAGTTTGCGCAGCAGGCGGCACTTCCTCTTCACGATATACAAAAAATTTTCGGCGGCGAAAAGCTTCCTGTTTCGTGCCATGATCGGTCACGCGCACTTCCAAGAAATAGGTTCCACCCGGCAAGGACACCACGTTGCACGCGCCCACTTCCACCAGTTGCTTGCCAATGATGGGACGGCGCCGCTCCGGCAAAGATTTCATCTGCTTGCCCTGGCCGTCGAGAATGCGATACGCCACCGAATAACTGCTGTCGCTCGGATGAGAAAGATTGTAAATTTCAGCATAGGTGTAAAGCATGGGCAGCGCCAATCCAAAAGTTGCATTGGGATTGGGAATGACGGTGTAGCGATTTTTGTAGAACGGAGACCAAGCCGTATCGCGTGTGGTGCGCGAGGAAATTTCGATGTCGCTCAACGCCAGCTTTTCACTTTCGAAGGCTTCGACCGGGAGTTCGAGTTTTTGCGCTCCCAGCAAAGCGCTGTTCATATCGCGCACGCGCACGAAGGCGTGATAATTGTTTACCGGCAATTGAAATGCGGCCTGCGTATAGAGCAATTGGCTGCGCGTGATTTCCGAGGTGTCTTGCGCAATCGTGTGCGCACTCCAAGCATGATTCACCACTGCGCTGTCACCCAGGGAAATGGTGACTTGCACTTCAAAGGCGGCCAGCAACTCACCGGCATCCTGTACGAAGCGGAGTTGCGCGCGCGGCAGCGCGACATACAATTCCACTTGTGCGGTATTGGTGTTCATGCGAAAACGCGCATAGTCCAACGCAAATTGCAGTGCCCCTTCGGGCTGTGCATGAGCAAGATTAGGTAGGAAGTGCAAGCAGCAAATGAGGGCGAACAGGCAGCCAAGACGTTTCATGGAAAGGCTCGCTATGAGGTGAAAGAATTTTTGGGGATTTGTAATCCTGCAAGCGCGCGTGCGCCGTGGCGTCATTTGGCATACATCAGCGTCTGGCAGCACGTTGCCGCGTTTGAGAATTACTCTAAAAGACTTCCTGCCTTTAAAGTCGTTGTAATGCCTCCTAATCTAAATCAAGCGCCGCAGGTCGTTAAGAAAGCAAATGCTCTCGGCGAATTCCTGCAGAAAATCGGGCTCGGCTTCGCGCAGCCCATGCAGTCCCCAATCTTCGAAACATTGGAGCACGAACTGCGAAGCCACGTCTTCGGGACGCACGCGATAGCTCTCCGCGTACGCCACGAGATTGCGCCACAGCGCACGGCGGTCGCGCCCAAATAGCGCGAGCGCTTCATCAAAAAACAGGGCCGCGAGATTGAACGCTTGCACCGGCCAAATGCGGCCGTCCTGCATGTGCGCCACCAACTTGTGCTCCCGCCATTCGAACACCGGCGAATTGAAGGACGAAACTTCCGGCAACAGCAGCATAATGGAAGGGTGCAAATGCGCCCAGTGGCCGAAGCGCACGAGGATGCGCGCTTCCCACAAGCGGCGCAGTGCGCGGTTTTCCGGGCGTAAAGCCACGAAGTCCGCGGGCAAACTCGCCGTGGGCCAGCAAAGCTGCAAACGCAAACGTTGCGTATGTTCGCGGCCACCGAGAAACAGCGCCAGCAAAAGTTGAATCGGCCATTCCGCGACGCGGCTGCCGTACCACAGCACGAGCCGGTCTTCCTGCAGCGTGCGATGAAACAAATGCGCATCCGCAAAGAAGCGACTTTCGATTAAATGCTGCTTGCCGCTGCGCACGACGCGGCGCCACAGCCAAAG
>JABWAN010000135.1 GCA_013361015.1 Candidatus Zhuqueibacterota bacterium
AAACGCCATTTTCGTTGCCTCTTCGCGATAAGGGCTATCAGCTTGCGCGATTGTTTGAAGGATTGGGCAGGCATACGCATCGCCGAGCAAGGCAGCAGACCATGCCGCATAGAAACGGCACTTGCTATCTTCATCTCGGAAACTCGCTTGAAGATACGCCGCCAAATCGCGCCGGCCGAGTTCTCCGACGGCTTTGAGCGCGCGCGCTTTGAGCAACGTGTCTTCGCTTCTCAACGCCTCAACGAGCGCTTGCCCCGGATCTTGCCGATGGATGGCATGAGCAGCAAGGCCGAAATAGCGCAAGCTCGCAGAATCGGCAGACAGGAATTGTTTCGCATACTTCGCGCCTTGCTCAAAAGGCAGCCAACCCAACGCCGAGATAACACCGCGACAAAGCTCCGGCTCCGCGCTACCGGCTTCGAGCACTTCATGAATCCTGAGCGCATCATCGCTGTCAAACGCCAAGTAAGCCGCGGTGAAGACTTCGCCCGCTTCTTCCCAATTGAGTTCCTGTTTGCAGATTTCCCAGCCCGCGTCGCCGGCAATGCGCAGGCCGTCGAGATGAGCTTCGACGCGCTTATCCAATTTGGCGAGATCATTGAGCGAGTAATGCGGCTCGCGCACTGCGGCGTCACGAAGCAGCCAGTTGAAGGAGGCTTCTTCGGCGTGTTGGGAGATGATATTTTTTATGACGTGATTTGCCAAGATATTTCAATCTGGATGCAAACGTTTTTGCCAATTGAGAATTGTTTATTTTCTCCTGTTGACATAAGGATTGGAATCAAGTTCTAATTCGCTTAAGGATTTCAATAGTAATGCAGACAATTCATTGGGCTCAATGTTTGCATTCGGATCTAATACCTCCATAGGAAGGCGATCACCCATAGCATTATTTTGATCAAAGGGACACATATTTAAGATGCGATCTAGTATTGAATCACGCCATTTTTTAAAGCTGTCGCGATCAGATAATACATGAAAGACAACCTGTTCAGCAAACGCACTGTCAGTTTCAGCGTTAGATTCATCGAATCCATAACGAGTATTTATTATTGTGATAAGGGCAAGGCAAATTGGCCCCTCGATATGTCCTGCCCACTCGCTGTCATCCAATTCATATGGTAATCTGTAGTCCGATGACAATTCGTATGCCCAACATGCATCAAGGTACAGCCGAGGTTTAGAGTTTTTGACAAGATGACCGAGTCGAGCAATTACCCACTCTGCACATCCTAGAGAGAACACAAACTTGCCAAAGCCTGAAATTCGTGAAAGAGCCTGCTCGGTAGTTTTATCGTTTTGGCCTAATAAATGATATGGATCATCCTCATCCCATTTGTGAACCACTGGTAGACTTTGGATATTTTGGGGAATGTAACTGGGGATTCGATTTTTCATATTAACACTTCAGTCGGTCGACTGCCTCCGAGTTCTGGTTATTACCGCAAATTATGATCTTGTTGCATTGCTTTCCATCAGAACCACAATTGACGTGTCTAATCAACGCTGCACAATTTGGGCATACCGGCCTAGATACATTGAGAACTAGTTGGCCTTTTGCACCCTTAGCGAACCACGTTTCAATAATCTTTGCTTCAGCATGTCGATGGTGAAGAGCATCTTCATCATATTTAAACTTTTCTTCCGATTTGCATCCTTGAGCCATGCTTTTGTCCGGCGAATCGATACCCTCTGCATAATGCTTGCGTTTCGCGGCTTGGCCTATCGTTTTGCGGCTATGTGCTGGAATTATGCTTTGCACGTTTGAAGATCCACCAATAACCTGTCCAATAGCAAGAGTTACAGCGGGTGGTTCGCGCCCCGGGTACGCATCTGAGAGTCGTTGTTCACGCCTTGTGACAGAGTCTTCGTGTATACGAGACATCGAATCAGGCAAATCATCAGCTTCGGTTGTTAGAGCGTCATGAGTTTGTGCGCAGATAGGTGATTCTGCCGACAACATCATTCCGTCTTGATAAGGCAATGGTGGCGTCTGTCCAACTTGCGACGCATGATTATGCGTCGTCAAATCCAAATGCCGAACAACGTTCTCACCTTCAAACTTCACATCCATCGACCACATATTAAAATAGACTTTGCCGCGATTCTTGTGTGTTATCACCCCTTTCAATGGTGCACAACCAGCCTCGTCACCCATACTCTTTTTGAAATACGACTTATTCTTCAGCATCACTTCTTTGCCTGAAACCTTGACCTTCTTGCTACCCGAGGTCGTGTCGCTAGCCATGGCTGTATTCGGATAGGGAATCGGCACACCTGGCGGTGTCGCAGGCGTCTGCGGGGGCGTAAAGCAAACATCGGGAAAAGCGCAGATCGTTTTTCCAGAAGCAGCCTTGCACGAAACTTCCCGACCATTTGCAAATACGTCGTTCGCCATTGTGAATATCCTTTTATGCGCTCCGCAGAATCATCGTAGCGCGTTCGCCGCTGTCGTTTCCGAAATGGCAGAGCATGCCTTTTCCCAGCAGATAATTTTTTCGAGCCGCTGCCAGCGCGACTCCAATGACGCACGGAACAATCGCAGCGCCGACCTCGCCGATGCAATCCGCCGGGTGCCAGAGATCGAACTCCGGTTTGAGATTGCGAATGGTGCGGCTCGCGGCTAAACTGGCTTCTTTGAAATGATATTGCTCCCCGCTTATGTCGGTGATGCGAAAATCCACGTCATCCATCGTGCAGCCGGAATCGGCTAGCACGGCTTTGAAAGCTGCGACCAATCCGTCGGCGCGGAGCGGCTCTTCCGAATCTATTGTCGCCTTTTCTCTGCCAAAACCGAGGCCGAGGCAAAACAACTGCGCTTTCGGCGTGAAGCTCGCAGGCCCGAGCAGCACGGCACAACCGGCCTCGCCCGGAATGAAGCCGTTGGAATTTTTGCTCGTCAGCAAACGATCTTTCTCTTCGTAAGCGGCTAACGTCGGCCCGACCAAAAAACTATCAACGCCCGCAATCAAACACATGGGCACGCGCTGATTGTAGATGAGATCGCGCGCCCTCTTCACCGCCAGCACACCACTGACGTGTCCGCCCGCGAGGAGCATTGATTCGGGATGAAAGCGCAGCCCGAGTTCAGTTTGCACCTCTTCAAAGAACACGTTGTCCAAATCGCTAAGCCGGCCCGGCCTCTCCTTTTCGGCAACACACAAAAGAAGTGGAATGTGCTCCGCAGGAATATTTTTGAAATCAGACAAGCATTCTTGCATAGCAGGCACAACCAGGTGAAGCAGTTTTTTTCTTCCGCGCCAAGGTTGCTCAAGCGGAACTTGGCAGCCGATAATCCACTCGCCGCCTTTGTCCATAAAACGCGTCTCTTCGAAATTATCCAGCGCGGCGCGGATGGCGGCGCACGAAGCCGGCGCATTCAATCCCACGCCCGTGACCATGCCCGAGGCAAGAACGGACAATGCTTGCATCTATTCCACCTCTTCCTCGAATTCCGCGCGTTTGCTCTGCACCATCTGTGCGAGCGAAGGATAATAAGTCTTTCCCAATTGGCGTGCGCGATACCAGCCTTTGGGCATCCTGCCGGCAACGGCTTGCACGACTTCAAAAATATTCTTGCGCAGCGGCAACGTAGCGCGCCAGGTGAGCATGAAGCGCTTGGCATCCGGCTCGATCACGATGGTGTCGACCACGGCTGCAGTTTCTTTCTCCTCATAGTTTTTGAGATAGAACGTCACGGGCATGGCCAAATCTTTGGGCAACGCAAAAACGGTGCGGCCTTCGGGAGTCAAGTTGGTGAGAATGATTTTTTCTCCGCCGCGCGGAAACGGCATTTGCTGATCCAAAGGCGCGGATTGAAAATAAGCTTCATTGAAATCCGGCGGCAAAAAGGGAAAATGGTTGTCGATCCAATTTTGATCATATGTTCCGGCATAAGCGGGACGCGGTTCCCACGCGCGGCCAATCACACCGAACGCCATGGGCTTGTAGTCGCCGTTCGGCTTGGTTACTTCGCGGTCCAATTCTTCCGTGTTGGGCAGCGGTTTGCCTTCGACAAATTCAGTTTTCGAATTTTCATGGAAGCCGGCGCCGCTGGGATTCGCGAGTACGGCTTTGTGCTTGGCCGGATTTTCATGCGTATTATCCACACCGCCAAAAGCATTGTTGTATGAAATCGGCATCACAAGAAACGGCTGCGGCTCGGAGGCCTTGAATCCCACGAGACCCTTCTGCCACACGCGATTTCCAATCACAGCAAAAGATTTTGCAATTGGCCCGATTTGAAGAGCAACCTGAACTCTAACCGCAACTCTGCCGCCGGGCGCATACGCGCTGCCGTTGAGAATGACGTCGCATTGTGGCTTGATTGGCGCATAGTCGCTTTCATAAGTCGGCGCAGAAAAACCCGGCTCGCCGGAAAAGACATCGGCTTCCACGAGTTTCTCTTGCGCGACTGCCAAACGCGGCTGCGCGCCATTCTGCGGAATGTCAAATGTCCCTTTGAGGGCGACGACGATGGACTCGCGCCCGTCGGGTTTCATGCCCAGCGTGTAGCCGGCTTGCATGCCGGTGGCATTGAGCAGTTCCATGATCTCTCAGTTGATTTGCACCGAACCGCCTTTGATGCGATTCACACCGGACGACCGGCTCAAAAGATATTTGCCGCGCAGAATAATTTTTCCCGCGCGTGTGAGCGTGAGGCTCGCTTTGCCGCAGCGCAGAACGATTTCTTGTTGCGCTGTAAACGTCAGTCGTTCGTTGTCAACTTGCACCTCAAAAGGCTTTTGCGCGGCAACGTGGCCGTTGTGCTTGCCGTTCTCGGGCTGCGCTTTCGGAGGCTGAATGACGCCGATGATAATGGGTTTCTCAGCATCACCCTCTTCGAACACGAGAGTGACTTCGCGGCCGATATCGCGCGCCTCCAATGCGACAGTCGTGCGGGCGAAAAGGGGTCGTCGCAAAGAGCTTTGCGAAAACTCCACCAACGGGCGGCCTTGACCATCAAAACCGAAAACCTTACCAACGACAACGCCGCTGATTTGGGCATCGTTTGCGTCTTCCGTAAGCGCCGACGTTAAAACTTCGATCAAATCATCTTTCATGCTTCCACCTTTGGCGTGCTAATTTTGCAAAACCTTTTTGCCTTTGATCACAATATCCCCCGAGCCTTTGATGTTGATCTTCTTGCCATTGATGCTGATGTCGCCGTTCTTCTTCAGCGTAATTGTGGCTTTGCCAACTTTGATCGTCAACTCATCTTTGATGGTGATCACGCCTTTCTTGCCACCGGAGATCGCGAAGTCATCGCCGGAGGAGAGGCTCATCTTTTTTCCGGCATTGGCGCTTAAATCCTTTCCGGCTTGCATGGAGAAGTCCTTCCCCGCGCTCTCCGAAATATTTCCTGCCGCGCTCACGGACTTGTTCGCGCCGACGTTTTCGCTGCTATTCGCGCCCACGTTCACACTTTTGGCCGCGCCGATTTCCTCGGCTTTTGCCGCGCCCACGGTTTCGTTCATGGCCGCGCCCACGCTGACTTGATACGCCGCGCCGATGGCCAGCGATTTGACGATGGCGATATTCTCGTTCTTGTTCGCGCCGACGTTCTGCGTCATGTTGCCGGTGATCGTCTCGCTGTGATTACCGCCCACGGTGATGGTTTTATTCGCACTCACGCTTTCAGTTTGACTCGCGCCCACGGTTTTGTCGCGATTTGCGCCGACCGAGAGCGTTTGATTGTTGCCAATATTTGTGCTCTCATTATTGCCGATCCTCTGGTTCTTGTCATTAACAATGTCAATCGTCCAATCCTTGGTCCCGTGCAGATAAATATTCTCGCTGCCCGTCGTGTCGTCGAGCGTGAGTTCGTTTTGCCCCGCGGTGCGAATCACGCTTTGCGCTTTGTTGTTGCCGGTCGATGGCGAGGTGTTGTTTGGATTGGGGACGGTGCCGAGGCCGATGGGACGATCAACATTGCCATCCACACACGCCCACACGATTTCCGTGTCGGCGTGATTGGGAAAATGAAAACCATAGCCCGGCCCGGAATAGGGCTGCGAAAGGCGAATCGTGCGTGAGGCTTCGCCGTTAGTTTTGTCGGTGAGATCGAACGGCACTTTCATGCGATAGCGGCCGTGATCGTCAATGAAAGCATACTCGTCGCCCGCGCCGGATTCGAGCCTCGCGGTCATGATGCCCGGAATGCGCGGAATCGGCGTCAAGCGCGGCGGGCGATACGGCATGTCCGCAGGAATCGACTCGAATACATTCTCATACGTGGGCACGTTCTTGCTCACGCCCGCGAAGATCGCGAACATTGCGCCCTGGCTGCCGCGCGCACGCACACGCGTGAGAACGAATTCGCTATTCCAGTCCTCGCGATAGTGCTTGCCCAGTTTGTATTTGAAACCCGCATGGAATAAACGGCAGTCGCCGCGGCCGCGAAAAACTTTGCTCGCGCTGTACGCTTCTTCGTTGCGCACTTTGACGAGCATGTTGCCTTCGCTCTTGTCCTTGAAATGATCGCCGTAATCATAAAACAAGCCCGGGGCTTCGGAGTCGATTTGATTGTCGGCGGAAAGGTCGGCGGTGGGATGCTCGTAGTTGTAGTCTTTCAGCTTAAATTTTCCGGTCACGACCTTTTCCTGGCACACCAACTCGGTCACGGTTTCGCTCGTGCTCAACGGGTCGCGGTTGGGGTTATAAAAAATATCTTCTTCTTGCGCCACGGCTTTGAGGTTATCAGTACTGTCCGTGATCACCAGCACTTCGTTGTCCTCGCGATGATCGAAATAGTAAAAGATGCCGTAGTGCTCCAAACGGCGATTGATAAAATTGAAATCGGTCTCGCGGTATTGCACGCAGTAGTCTAGCTTGGGATAGGATTCGTTGAGTTGGAATTCAAAATCAGAGCTTGCCAAGCCCGCCTCTTTCAAAACTGTGGAGACCAGTTGCTCGATATCCATTTTCTGAAAAACATTGCTGCTGAAATTCAGCGTTAAGCGCCAGAGTTTGGGCACGAGCACGGCATAGTACGAAACGTAATCCGGCGTGCGGCCGCGCTGCTCGAAGCGCGAGATGATGCCGTGTATCTTCAGCGGCTCATCCTCGCCGCGCGTGATCTCGAACGTGGCCTTCTTGTTGAGAATGCTCTTCGCGTCCAATTCGGGATCGGACGAAATCAAATCGAAGCGGTATTCAAACAAACGCGAAATGCTCTCTTCGCCTTCGAAGGAAAGCACTTTGACGGCGTTGTCGTCAAGCTCGCTGAAATGGAGCTTGTAAAGAGGTTGGTTGGATTTGTAGTGGAGCATGGGAAACCTGTCCTGGATTATTCGATCATTGGATCGGTGGATCATTGGATTGATGGATTGAGGGAGTTTTGGATTGATGGATTAATGGAGTGAGGTAAAAGGCTCGCTGCGATACTCCAACGCTCCAGCACTCCATAAATCCAATACTCCACCAATCCATGTCATTCAAAGTCGTAGTGTAACTCTCTCTCCTCATCAATCCTCACCGTCAACTTCTTCGGCGCTTTGCCTTCTGCCATGAAGCCCAGCAGCTTCGCGGAAATTTCGGGCGCGAGCGTGCGATCGATGATCGCGTCGATATTGCGCGCGCCGGTTTCTGCGCGGGTGCAGAGCGACACGATCTCATCGATCACTTTCGCATCAAAGTGTAATTCGAGATTTTGGTTGTCGCGCAGTCGCTTGCCCATGCGACCCAGCTTCAGCTCGACAATACTCTTCATCACTTCCGGGCCGAGCGGCAAGAACACGATGGGCTTGATGCGCCCGAGAAATTCCGGGCGGAAATGGCGATTGAGATACGGCCGCAGCTCTTCGAGCAAATCGTCCGGGTCCGTCATGCCTTCATTATACTTTTCGAATAAAACTTCGGACGCGAGATTCGAAGTCATGAAGATGATCGTATTCGAAAAATTGATATGCCGTCGATCCGCGTCTTGCAGCATGCCGCGATCGAACACTTGCATGAACAGATCGACGACCGAAGAGTTCGCCTTTTCGATCTCATCGAGCAACACCACGCAATAAGGCCGCCGGCGCACCGGTTCCGTCAACGCGCCGCCCTCGCCATAACCAACAAGGCCCGGATCCGCGCCAATCAAGCGTGAAGTGTTGTATTCGTTTTGATACTCGGTCATGTTGAGTGTGACCATGAAGCGCTCTTCGCCGAACAACGCCTCGGCCGCGGTACGCGCCAATTCGGTTTTGCCCACGCCGCTGGAACCCACGAGCAGAAACACGCCAATCGGGCCTTCTTCTTTTTTCAAACCGACTTTCGCGCCGCGAATCGCGTCCGCGATTTGTTTAATCGCGTGATCCTGCCCCACCACGCGCTTCTTCAGCTCGCTCTCCAATTGCATGAGCGTCGTCATCTCGTCGCGGTTCATGTTGCCCGCCGGGATGCCGGTCCACGCTTCGATCACTTGCGCCACGGTCTCGCCGGTCACGTCCGCAAACACTTGCGGATTTTCGCCTTGCAACTCCGCGATTTGCTTTTTCATCTCCTCAAGCTGCTTATCGAGCGCTGCGCCGTCCTTCTTGCCTGCCTCTGAAAATTTCTTTTTGCGCAGTTCCATCAACTGCTTGGTGAGATCGCATTCTTTATTCCAACGCTCTTCTTTCGCTTTGATCTCGGCCTCGAGCTTTGCTTTGCTTGCTTGCAATTCTTGCAGCTTTGCTCCGTGATTGCCGAGGTTCAAATCAAAATCTTTTTGCAATGTGCCGATCTCCAATTCGAGCGCTTTGAGGCGGCTTATTTCTAACTCCAAGCTCGGCGGTTTGCTGGTGAGCGACATCTTCACGCGCGTGGCTGAAGTATCGAGCAGATCAACGGCTTTGTCGGGCAATTGCCTTCCCGCAATGAATCGCCGCGAAAGCTTCACCGCCGCTGAAATCGCTTCGTCCGTGATGTGAATGCCGTGATAAGCTTCATAAGTTTTCTTGATGCCGCGCAGCATGAGCATGCATTTGTCATCTTCCGGCTCGCCCACGTGAATGGGTTGGAAGCGGCGTTCGAGCGCCGCGTCTTTCGCGAAATACTTGTTGTATTCCAAATAAGTCGTGGCCGCGATCGCGCGCATTTCGCCGCGCGCCAACGCGGGTTTGAGCAAGTTCGCCGCATCGCCGCCGCCCGCAGAAGCGCCCGCACCAATCAACGTGTGCGCTTCATCGATGAACAGAATAATCGGCTGCGCGGACTTCGTGACTTCAGTGATCACGGCTTTCAAACGTTTTTCGAACTCGCCGCGCATTTTGGTTCCGGCTTGCAGCGCGCCCAAATCGAGCGCGTGAATCTGCACGTTCTTGAGCAGGTTCGGAACTTCGTCCGCGGCGACTTTCAACGCGAGACCTTCCACCAACGCGGTCTTGCCCACGCCCGGCTCGCCGAGCAAAATTGGATTCGACTTCTTTCGGCGGCTCAAAATTTCGATCATTTGAATGATCTCGTCATCGCGACCGAGAATGGGATCGATCTTCCCAGCCTTCGCTTGCGCGGTGAGATTGGTGGTGTAGAGATCGAGCACGGACCC
>JABWAN010000136.1 GCA_013361015.1 Candidatus Zhuqueibacterota bacterium
ATTTTTCGCGGAAGTATAACCGGCCTGGCGCAGCAAGTTCACTGCTTTGGCGCTGCGTTTGCCGGTGCGGCAATATGCAATGATCTCCTTCGTGCCGTCGACTTCAGCGAGACGCTCCGGCAGTTTGCCGAGTGGAATTAACGTTGCGCCAGGGATGGCACAAATTTCATATTCCTCCGGCTCGCGCACGTCGAGCAAATAAATCGACTCGGCTTTCAACTTTTTCGCCGCCGCAGTGGCGGAAATATCGAAGCTATTGATTGTTGTGCTGCCATCATCTTCGATCACCGGCATACCGCAGAATTGTTCGTAATCAATCAATGCATCAATGGTTGGATGTTCGCCGCAAATCGGGCAATTCGGATCTTTGCGCAGTTTCATCTCTCGAAAGCGCATGCCCAGCGCATCGAAAAGCAGCAACCTTCCAATCAGAGGCTCGCCCGCACCGAGAATGAGCTTAATTGCTTCGTTTGTTTGAATGGTGCCGATGATGCCGGGCAGCACGCCGAGCACGCCGCCTTCCGCGCAACTCGGCACGAGTCCGGGTGGCGGAGGTTCGGGATACAAGCAGCGATAGCACGGCCCTCGCTCCGCCCAAAACACGCTCGCCTGGCCCTCGAAACGAAAGATGCTGCCATACACATTCGGCTTGTCGAGCAACACGCACACGTCATTCACCAAATAGCGCGTGGGGAAATTATCCGTGCCGTCGATGATGAGATCATAATCCTTTGCAATTGCCAGCGCATTTTCTGAACTCAAACGCGTTTCGTAGGTTTCGACTTGTACGTTCGGGTTGAGGCCTTCAATAAAACTCTTCGCACTTTCCAGTTTTGATTTACCTACGTTATGCGTGGAGTGAATCACTTGGCGCTGCAAATTGGAAGAATCGACCACGTCGAAATCAACGAGGCCCAAGCGCCCGACGCCCGCGGCGGCGAGATACATTGCGAGCGGTGAACCGAGACCGCCGGTGCCAACTAAAAGTATGCTTGCGGCTTTCAACTTCTTTTGCCCGGTCATCGCGACCTCGGGCAAAATCAAATGCCGGCTGTAGCGCTGAATTTCTTCCGAACTGAGATTGACAGGAGGGTGATTGTTCATATCTGCCCTTCACAGGTTGTTTTCAAGAATGAATGTGACGTTCAATCGAACGTGCAGAATTTCAATCGCGCGACCCTATTCATTGTCATTCTGAAAGAATCTCTCCTCATGCTCGGTATGAACCTCAAAACAGGATACAGTCTCAATGCTAGAGAAGATTCTTACAGAATGACAATGCAAGAGGCGTGAGCTTCACTTCAAATTTTCATCCTCCCGCCACGGAGGGCACGATGCTGACCTCATCGCTCACGCCCACGGGCGTGGCTTCGTTTTGCAGGGAGCGAATCTCTTCATTGCCCACAAACACGTTCACGAATTTTCTGAGACGGCCGTGCTCATCGAGTAAATGGCGCCGCAATTCGGGAAAACGTCGAGTGAGGTCATTGAGCACATCGCCCACGGTATGGCCGGGCGCTTCCAGCTTTGCCTGTTGATTGGTAAACGCCCGCAAAGCGGAGGGAATGATGATTTGTGCCATGTTTATTCTCCTGGTTTTTATTCGGTGTTTTTTTGAACACGTCACACAAAGCCGTGTAACGTGCTAGTGTTGTCTCAACTCTACTCGTACGAACTCGCCCGGCTCGCCGTGCAATTGCCAAAGGCTCGCGTCGATAAATTTGCCGTTCTCAATCGCAACGATGAGCCACAGCCCGCGATCATATCGCTCGCGCGCAATCTGCAAATCCGTAGGCGAAGGGCCGGCGCGGGCATTGGGATGCGAATGATAATGCCCCACGATTTCCAAACCCGCGGCCTCGGCCTCGCGATACGCGCGCAATTGCTCGCGCGCCTCAAACTCGAAACCCAGTTCGGGTTTTGCGCTGGCGTTGCGCATCGCATGAGCCTGCACAATTTGCCAACCTTCGGCTGTGCGCTGACCAAAGAGCAAGCCGCAGCATTCTTGCGGAAACGCCGATTCCGCTGCGCGAATGACAAGCGCGAGCTGCTCCGATGATAACGTTGCGCGATCAGTTTTCATTCCAAAACCTCTCCTCCAAATAGCGATGGCCGCCATCGGGAAAAATGGTGACGATAAATCCCGATTCGATCTTTGCAGCCACACGGCGCGCGGCTTCCAGGGCTGCGCCGCTCGACAGGCCGATGAGCCAGCCTTTGCGTCGCGCCAAATCGCGCACCAACTCCTGCGCTGCTTCGGTCTCGATGCCGAGATTTTCATCCGCGAGATTTGCATCATAAATTGCCGGCACGATCGCAGTCGGCATGTGTTTCAATCCTTCCAAGCCATGCAAGGGCGAATCGGGCTGCACGGAAATCAAACGGATTGCAGGATTCAACTCGCGGAACTTGCGGCCCGTGCCGGTGAACGTGCCACTCGTGCCCAAGCCCGCGACGAAGTGCGTGAGCAAGCCGCGTGTTTGTTTCCAAATCTCGCGCGCAGTGCCGAAGTAATGCGCACGCCAATTTTCCGCATTGCCATACTGATTCGCATAGAAGTAGCGCGCGGGTGACTCTTCAAATAGCGCGCGCGCCACGCGAATCGCGCCGTCCGAGCTTTCACTCGCGGGCGTCCAAATCACGTCTGCGCCGTAGGCCGTGAGCAGATTCTTTTGATACGCGCTCACGTTTTCCGGCACCACGAGGCGCACGCGAATGCCCAGCGCGGCGCCAAACAACGCATAAGCCACGCCGGTGTTGCCCGAAGTTGAGTCGAGCAAAATCTTGTCGTGTTCGAGTTGGCCGCGTCGCAACGCTGCGCGCAACATGCGGCTCGCGGCGCGGTCTTTAATCGACCGCCCCGGATTTTGCCATTCGGCTTTTGCAAAAATTTTGACGCGGCGATTCGGCGAAGCAAATGACAAATCCAGCAAAGGGGTGTTTCCAACGAGAGCAAACACGGAGCGCGCCCCGGTTTGCATTTTCTGGCGACGAACAGGTGGAGCAATAGAGTACGTCAACTTTATTCTCTGTGTTGAATTGAAGTTCAGTGAACGAAAAGAGCAAGAGTATGCCATTGTAAATTTTAAATCGAAAATTTTCAATTTAAAATTTAGAATGCTTTTGATTTTAGAAGTACGAGCTTGAGATAGCGAGGAGGCTCGTGCCTAATCAGGCACAGATTCGAGGTGCGGGGTCAGCGTTGAGGATGTATCTCGCGTGAGCCTCCCCGCTTGCGACACAAGCATCGCATACGGGAAAGCTTGCAGGGGTGTTGAGGAAGTTGCAGAGTCATATTTGGGTCTTTCTAAAAGTGTGGCAAAGATAAACGAAGCACCTGTCAAAGTCAAGATGCAATCCAGCCAATTTGTAGTGCCGCAGTTGCGTGTGGTGACGCACGGCAATGCGGTTTGGTTGCCAGCTATGTTTTTTTGTTTTGTCGCTGCGCGTTATTGCGTGTCATCTTCGCTGGTTTACCGAGGGGGCTAGGTCACCGAGGTGGCTTAAAGCGCTGCGCGGACTTCAAAAGGCAAAAGCCTTCCCCCTTTTGTGTGCAGGATTCTGTGCCAAGCGCGCTTATGCTCTCGGCCTTATGTCACCTCGCTCGAAGAGACCACCTCGGTAAACAAGCAGAGAAGAACCCGCGGTGAAGCAGCGACAGAACATAAAAGACAAACTTAGCATTTTGCGATGAACCTCCGGACCAAGCAAAGGAAATCGCACAAAGTCCTCCTGCACTTTTTGAAGCCTGCACGGCAATCATAACAGGGTCTTTCAATTCGGCAGAGCGAGGGCCTTTGCAAGTATTCAGTCTGCCGTGAATTTTGTTTTGCGCTTTTGAGGATTTCTGTTTTATTGTACAGTCAAATCACGCGGGCCGGTTTTGCGCAAGAACATTTCGAAAAGCACTCAAGCTTGTGACACAAGTAGACTGGCCGCAGCGGACATTATCTCACATTTCGGAGCAAAAATGTAATGAAGCTAAAACTTGCCGTTTGCCTTTTGCTTTGCGCCGTCTCGCTGCACGCGCAAACCTTTCAAGCCTTCGTCACGCGCGTGAACAATGCGCCGGCGCAGCAGCGTTCTGCGATCATCGATAGTTTTCTGAATGCCGCCGGAACATTCCCGTATCGCGAGCAGGATACGTTGTGCCATTTCATCTATCGTGGCAACGTCAATCGCGTGAACGTCCCCGGCGATGCGAACGGTTGGAACGGCAATGCATTCCCCATGACACGACTCGCCACCACCGATTTTTTCTATCACACGCACACGTTCGAAGCCGACGCGCGGCTGGATTACAAATTTTCCGTAAATGGCAGCGGCAATTGGATTCTTGATCCGCGCAACCCTTATCAAGTTTCCGGCGGGTTTGGGCCGAATTCGGAGTTGCGCATGCCGGGCTACGTGCCCGCTCCGGAGATCGAGAGCCATTCCAATATTCCGCACGGCGCGCTGCGCGACACCTCTTTCTTCAGCACGAATCTCAACAACAGCCGCACGATTCGCGTGTACACGCCGCCGTTTTACAATACGACCACGGCGCGTTATCCCGTGGTGCTCTTTCACGATGGTTTGGAGTTTATTTCATTGGCGAAAGCGAACAATGTGCTCGACTATCTCATCGCGCAGCAACGCCTCGACCCGGTGATTGCGGTGTTCGTTCCGCCCTATAATCCGACGGTGCGACATCAAGAATACGCTACTACTTTACAAAATCAATTCACGGCGTTCATTGCCCAGGAAGTGATGCCGTGGGTCGATCGGCGCTATCGCACGCGCACCGATGCGGCGAGTCGCGCGGTGCTCGGCTCCTCCGATGGCGGTAATATTTCTTTGTGGCTCGGCTATGCTCATCCCGAAATTTTTGGCAACGTGGCCGCGCTTTCGAGCAACGCCGAGAGCAATGTGATTTCCGGTTATCAAAACAGCCCGCGTTTAAATTTGAAGTTGTATCTCGACATGGGCACGTATGACCTTGCGATTTTGATCGCGCGCCTCAACGCTTTGCTGCCCATTTTGACTGCGAAGGGCTATACGTTTCAATATTTGGAATGGCACGAAGGTCATAGCTGGGGCAACTGGCGTGCGCATCTCGACAATGCGTTGGAATATTTTTTTCCCGGCCCGGCGTTGCGCGTGGCAGAAGGTTCGCATCCGCCGCAAAATTTTAAAATCGCGCAAAGCCATCCGAATCCGTTTCAGCACAGCACGATGATCAAGTACGAGGTCGAGCGGCCCGTGCGAGTTCAAATCTCGATCTACAATTTGCTCGGCCAGCTCGTGGCGATTCTAGCGGATCAAAATCAGACGCCCGGCAATTATACCGTGGTTTGGAATGGCGAAAACGCGCGCGGCCAACCGCAGCCGAGCGGCATTTATTTCTATCGTGTGCAATATGACGGGCGCACCGCGGCGACGCGGCGTATTGTGTTGATGAGGTAAGCATTTCGAGGATTTGAACTCTAATCGCGCTTTGGTTGTCATTCCGTGGGAATCTTTTTTATGAGCGAGTTATGTTTTTCGTCACGAGCTTGTTGCGGAGCGCTTGAAAAGATTTTCCAAAATGACGGCCATGGAGTTGGCGTTGCCATTCACGCTTGAAAACGGAGTAACATGCCCGCACAAACTATTGCTGAAGTCATCGCTGCGCTGGATGCGATTATCGCGGACGCGATCGCCCAACGCAGCCGTTTGGGATTTTTTGCCGTGCTCTATCGCGAAGTGACGGTGCAAGTGCAAGCCGGCATCGCGAGCAATCGCTTCGAAGACGGCGCGCGCATGGAGCGTTTGGATGTGATGTTTGCGAATCGCTATCTCGAGGCTTACGAAAATTTTCAACAGGGCATGCCGGCGAGCGCATGTTGGGAAGCGGCGTTCAAGGCCGCACCGGCGTGGCGCCCGCTCATTTTGCAGCACCTCTTGTTCGGCATGAATGCGCATATCAATCTCGATCTCGGCATTGCTGCGGCGCAAACTGCGCCCGGCATGGCTTTGCCGGCATTGGAAAAAGATTTCAAAGAGATCAACAGCATTCTTTCCAGCTTGTTGGATCAGGTGCAAGCCAAGATCGGCAAACTCTCGCCGTGGCTGGCTTGGTTGGATTTTGTGGGCAAGCGCCTCGATGAGGCCGTGTTCAACTTCAGCTTGAAAATCGCGCGCCGCGAGGCCTGGAAAGTGGCGGAGCGTTTCGCTGCGTTAACACCGGAAGACCACGCGCAAGCGATCTCGGTGCTCGACGGCAAAGTCGCCAAGCTCGCGCAAAAAATTTTGTCTCCCGGCTGGCTGTTCAGCGGCGTGGCGTTTCTCATCAAGCTACGGGAGAGCGATGACGTGCCACGCATCATTGAGGTGTTGCGCGCATGAAGGACAAGGAGAATCACACATGCTGGCCCCGATAATGAGAATTCCAGAGAGCGCCGCGGAATTGCAGCTCTGCGCCCGCACGATGGCAAGCTCGGAGCCGTGGTTGACGCTGCGCCGCGATGAGGCGCAAGCGTTGCAATTGCTCTCCAATCCTGCCAAAGAAGTATATGTTGCAGCACTGGAAAATGAAATCACCGGCTTTGTGATTCTCGATCTCAACGGCGCGTTCAGAGGTTATCTCCAAACTGTCTGCGTCATGCCGCAGTGGCGCAAGCACGGGATCGGCAGCCGTTTAATCGCATTCGCGGAAGAGCGCATTTTTCGCGAGCACCCGAATGTCTTTATGTGCGTCTCTTCCTTCAACACCGGCGCGCAGAGATTGTATGCGAGATTGGGATACGAAGTGGTGGGCGTGCTGAAAGATTATGTCGTGGCCGGGCACGATGAGATTTTGCTGCGTAAGAGCCTCGCTCCTTTGGATAAATTCACACCGAAACCGCGCGAAGTTGTGCGTTGACTTTCGCGGCAAAAAAGTTATCTTTTGCCAGGTCAGAAACTTTTTTTAACCCATAAATCAGGAGATGATGAAGATGGATAAGCTCACGATTGACGATGTCACTTTGCAAGAAAAGCGTGTGCTCACGCGTGTGGATTTCAACGTTCCGCTGGAAAACGGCGTAGTGACGGATGATACCCGCATTCGCGCGGCTTTGCCTACCATGCAAAAAATTCTCAAAGACAACGGCAAGCTGATTTTAATGTCGCACTTTGGCCGGCCCAAAGGCAAACCGGAAGCGAAGTATTCACTCGCGCCGGTGGCGAAGCGTTTGTCGGAGTTGATTGGCCGGCCGGTGAAAATGGCGCCGGACTGCCTGGGCGGCGAAATAGAAGCGCTGGTCAACGCGATGGCGCCCGGCGAAATTGTGTTGTTGGAGAATGTGCGCTTCCATCCGGAAGAAGAAAAGAACGATGCGGAATTTTCCAAAAAACTCGCGGCGCTCGGTGAGGTCTATGTGAATGATGCTTTCGGCGCGGCGCATCGTGCGCACGCCTCGACGCATGGCGTGGCCAAAGTGCTGAAAGACGTTGCGGCCGCGGGCTATTTGATGAAAGCCGAGCTTTCGGCTTTGGGCAAGCTCATTAGCGAGGCGCCGAGGCCATACGTCGTTATTCTCGGCGGCGCAAAAGTCTCGGATAAAATCGATGTGATTCACAACCTCATCACGAAGATTTCACACCTGCTCATTGGCGGCGGCATGGCGTATACTTTTCTCAAAGCCCAGGGTCATGAAGTGGGCAACTCGCTGGTGGAAATAGAGAAGCTTGACATTGCGTTGAACGTGATGAAGGTCGCGGAGTTTTCCAACCCGCGCAAGCCGGTGAAATTGGAATTGCCGGCCGATCATGTCATCGCCAGCAGCGTGGAAGGCACAGATGCCATGCCGCACAAGCAAGTGGCCATTCCTGCCGGCAAGCTTGCAGGCGACATCGGCCCGAAGACGATCGAGCACTTTCGCAATCTCATTCTGCAAGCCAAAACGATTTTGTGGAACGGGCCGATGGGCATCTTCGAAAAAGAAGCATTCGCCACGGGCACGATGAAGATCGCCGAGGCGGTTGCCGAAGCCACTTCCAAAGGCGCGTTCAGCGTGGTCGGCGGCGGCGATTCCGTGGCCGCGCTCGGCCGTTCGGGATTGACGGCGAAGATTTCCCACGTATCCACCGGCGGCGGCGCTTCACTGGAATTTCTCGGCGGCAAGGATTTGCCCGGCGTGGAAGCGTTGACGAAGGCGGCAAAGAAGTAGTGGAAAAAACGTAGTGCTTCGGCACTGTGACAAAAGTATCGACGCACAATTTAGTTTGCACCTCAACCTCATGCCCACGAAACACACAAAAGACGCGAAGGAAAACTTTTGGATGTTTCCTGGGTTTCGTGGGCGACGCTCTGCACTCTGGCTGAGCAAAATTACTCTCACTTGAAACCAACCGTGGGTAGCATGCATGAATAAAACGCCAGGAATGACCCTCACAGAAAAGATCCTGCTGCAACATGCTTTGGGCTGGCCGAAAAGTCACGTGCAGGCCGGCGATACTCTCACCATCGCGGTGGATTGGACCATTGCGAGCGAGTTGGCGTGGAATGGGATGAATATGACCTACGCCGCGCTCGGGCGGCCACCGCTCTTCAATAAAGACCGTTTTTACCTCGCGCTTGATCACACCGTAGATCGCACCACGTTGGCGAACGACAAACGCACACAGAATCTCGTGCAACTCTCGCGTGCGTTTGCGCAAGAGGCGCGGCTCAAATACTTTTACGATGCGAATCAAACCATCATGCACACGGAGTTTTTTCGGCAGCTCGTGCGGCCCGGAGAAATCGTGCTCGGCGCGGATTCGCACACCAGCTCGCACGGCGGCATGGCGGCGCTCGCTATCGGCCTCGGCGGCGCAGACATCATTGCAGCGATGGTATTGGGCCGTTCGTGGTTGCAAGTGCCCGAGGCCATTCGTGTGCATTATGCCGGCAGGTTGCCCTTCGGTTTGACGGGCAAAGACGTCATACTCAAAACGCTCGGCCAACTTGGCCGCAATACCGTGGCCATGGAACGCACCGTGGAGTTTACCGGCGATCACATGGAAGATTTTTCCACGGATTTTCGCTTCACCATCGCAAACATGACCGCGGAGTTCGGCGGCTTAAACGGCATTTTCCCGGCAGATAAACAAGTGCTGCAAACGCTGCAACAACGCCGCGACCCGCAATTTCGCGGAGGCGGTTGGTGGCTGCAGGCGGATGAGGACGCGCATTATGTGGAAAACTTCGTGATTCATCTCGATCGGCTCCCGCCGCAAGTGGCCAAACCGTTTTCGCCCGACAATGTGTGGAGCATCGCGGAGACGACCGGGCAGAAACTTGACGGCTGCTTCATCGGCGCGTGTACCACCACGCAAGAAGAGTTGATGTTGGCGGGCTTGGTTTTAGAGCGAGCGCTGGCCGAAGGTTGTGAGCCACAAACAGCCGGGCAGCGCGTGGTGGTGCCGGGCAGTATTGAGATCGCGGAAAATTTGCAGCGTGCGGGATTGTTGGAAATTTATCGCGCCGCGGGTTTTCGCGTGAACGAGCCGGGCTGCAGCATGTGCCTGGG
>JABWAN010001157.1 GCA_013361015.1 Candidatus Zhuqueibacterota bacterium
CTATTGCAAGCTGTGACGCGGCGTTGCGTAATGCGATGTACGCACCGCGCTGGCTGGGCGCGACTAGTTCCGAAATCAAAGCCTGATAAGGCCCTTCCCTGCCGGCGAGAAACATACCGAGAGCGCCGACCATAACATAAATTTGAAACGTGTTCTGCGCTTTTGTGAAGAGCGGCAGAAGCAGCGCGAGCGCCAAGCTGCTGAGGACAACCATGCGTTGTTTGCCAAGACGATCTGATAGTGCACCGCCGGCCAGCGCTCCCAAAGCTGAAGCCAAACCGGCTGCGAGAAAAACCAGACCGATGGCTGGAATCGACATACCGAAGGCTGCAGACAAGTGCGCGCCGAGAAAAGTCAACAATGCCGCGGCCGTGGCAGAAATCGCGGCAGCGAGCAACAAACCGCGGCGGGTTGTGGCATTGCTCCAGTGATGCGCATAGCCGTTCAAAGTTCGGCGCACGAGCATTTCTCGTGGCGCGGGAACATGGTTCGTAGCTGGACGTTGCAAAGAGAACACGAGTGGCAAAGGCAGGAATGCCAGCAAAAAATAGATGCTGCGCCAACTCCAGCCACCGGCAATCCATGCGGCGGCCGGCACACCGAGGATCGCAGCCAGCGAATACGTCGCGCCGACCCAACCCATGGCGCGCCCGCGGCGTTGAAACGTGAACGAGTCTGCGATTTGCGAGAGCACGCACGCGGAAATCGTTCCGCCCGCCAAGCCCGCGAGCAAACGCGCAGCGAGATAGATTTCAAAACGCGGCGCATAGAACGCCACGACGCTGGCGAGACTGAACAGCAACGCGGCCGCGCGCAGAAAAATGACTCTGCCCCAGTGATCGGAAAGCGGACCAATGACGAGCGCGCACAAAGATGCTGCGCAAGCATAGGCCGTCACCACGCTCCCCATTTTCGCGGTCGAGACTTTAAAATCTGCGGCGAGCGCGGACAAGAGTGGCGAGAGCATTTGGCCATCGAGCAGGCCAAGAAAAAGGAGAAACAGCAATTGTATGATGAGCATGATTCTTTTTGCGCATGCGGGTGAAAAGGGTCGCGAGTGGCGCAATATGCGCGATTTACCTGCATGCCGCAAGAGGATTTTGCCAAGAACAAATTGCTCTGGGTTCTTCCGGTTGCCGGTGGCATTGGCGAGTAGATGGAGGAAGAGGTCCTGCGCTGCGCAGCATGATCGTCAGTATGCTTAGAACGCAAAACGCCTGTGCTAAATTTGAGCACGGGCGTTTTGGGATTTGGGAATGATCTTTCAACGCGTGGCGAAGTGCAGAATCCGTGGCTAGGCG
The DNA here is from genome assembly GCA_013361015.1 of Candidatus Zhuqueibacterota bacterium. Lineage (GTDB taxonomy): Bacteria > Zhuqueibacterota > Zhuqueibacteria > Zhuqueibacterales > Zhuqueibacteraceae > JABWAN01. Next base: position 1,302 of record JABWAN010001157.1, read on the forward strand.
TCAGACAGTTTGTATAGATTCGCCCGCCCTCGCTTGCCGATCAGCTTAATCATGCCTGCTGCTCGCAGACAATAAGCCAACTTCTGCGCCAATGATATTTTGATGTCGATCGCCTCCGCCAAATCTCGCGTAATAAATATCTCCAACTCTTCGGGAATAAACGCACGCCAATCTGCCGGCTTCTCAAACAACCGCGTGTCCACGACTTCCAGCAACCGGCGCTCAACGGTCGCCCATCCTCGCCTGCGCCATCTTTTTTTCGCATCATGCCGTCTCACCTCTT
>JABWAN010000137.1 GCA_013361015.1 Candidatus Zhuqueibacterota bacterium
CCAGGCGCGCTCGATGGCGATTGGCCTGGCGCTGCTGGTGCTGGTGACGCGGCTCGACTATCACTTCTGGCGGCGCATCGCCGTGCCGATGATGCTGGTTGTGATGCTGGCTAACCAACTTCAAGGCTTCACAACAATGAGCTGGTGCTATACTGAATCCGGCCGCACCGCCTGATGAGGCGAACGCGGCCCGCAACGAAGGTAATCGTCGAGGGAACGGTGAAGGGGCCATTGTTGAGAGTACGGCTAAGTCGGCCGGTATTCGGGCCTCATACTCGGCAGTGGGCCTTCCGGTTCTCTTCATCCGCCAACCCGCTTCTGAGTAGTGCTCGGTGTAGGCACTTCTCTTCTGGCTCCCGCTGGGCCCTTTCCACCGATCGTCGGCTACGCGCTATGGAAGGCACGCGGCCACGACTTTTCCGAGTGCAACAAGCTGCTCACGCTTATGCTCAAAAATAATTTCGAGTTGTGTTATGGCTTGGACGGCGGCGCAGAGGAAGAATACATCGCGCCGCAGTTGTTGCCGAGCACGCGGCCGGCGTTTGAATGGAACGACGCGGGCAATTTGCTCTTTCGTCTGCAATATCCGTTCATGCCCAAGGGCATTATCACGCGAATGATCGTGCGCTTGCACGAATGGATCGAACGCGAGTCTGACGAGGGCTTGGTGTGGGAGCGCGGGGTGGTGTTGCGCAAACACGGCGTGCGCGCACAAGTGACGGAAGAGATCACCAAACAAGAAGGTTTGAAGGTGATCAATATCGTGCTCGACGGACCGGCGAGCGCACAGAAAGATTTGCTCGCAGATCTCCGTGCGGAGCTGCGCGCGATTCACGACAAATCGTTTCGCGGCATCAATGTGAAAGAGATGGTGCCCATTCCCGAGCAACCGGAGATTGCGGTGCCGTATGAGCATTTGTTGCTTTTGGAAGATAAGGGCATTGAGAGATTTATCCCGCAAGGCTATAGCGAGGAAGTTGAAGTGCGAAGGCTGTTGAACGGCATCGAGCCGCCGCAGAAGAGAAGAAGAGAGTATGAACGATACGAGGAGGATATTCACGTGCATGTTCACAATGAATTCAAACCGACGATGACGCAAAGCGTGAATCAAAATGTGCAACAGACCGCAACGAGCACTTTCAATGTCACTGTTCATTTCGAAAGCTTGCTGGGCAGCATGAACGAACTGCGCGAGGAACTCGAACCCGTTGCACCGGAAGAGGCGAAAGAGATTGCGGACTTGCGCGAGCGGTTGAAAAAGCTTGAAGGCACGAAAGAAGAAGACAAAGCGAAGGCGAAAGAATCCACGGCGCTGAGCAAAACGCGGCGCTGGCTCGAAAGCGTGAACGACACGAGCACAGTGCTCGGCAAGACGGTGGAAAAGATCAAAGGCGGCGTGGGCATCGTGCAAGACGTTGCGAAGCATTACAACAAGATTGCCGAGTGGTGCGGCCTGCCGCAAGTGCCGAGCGTTTTGTTGAAATAGAAAAGTCTTAGTATGCTTGGTTTCACGCTGAACTTGCTGCAACATATCAATTCTGCTTCATGAACACAGAGAGTAAATTCCGACAACGCGATTTGATCTTCATCTTCGCACTCGGCTTGCTGTTCCGGCTCGCGTTGCTGCTGCTCTATCCCGTGCCGTACGGCAACGATGCCGCAGGCCGGCTTTATTTTCGCGACACGATTTGGACGTGGCATTGGCTGCCTGCAACACAGTTTTTAGTGCACGCGGGCTACGCCTGCACAAAAAGCGTTTTTATTGTGCGCGGACTTTTTGCGCTGGCCGGTGCATTGGCCGGCGGGGCGTTCACGGCGTATTTGCAAACATTCGCGAGCCGGCGCGCGGCGTTACTCGGCGGCGTGCTCTTCACGATTAACGCGCAATTCGTTTTTCTTTCGCTCATGCCGTATCAAGAAGTTTTGTTTTTGGGATTGCTTTTTGGAGGGCTGGCATTTTTAAGCAAAGCCCAAGAGCGCAAAAGTTATTTTCTTTTCGGCTCAGCGCTGTACGGCCTCGCTTGTTTGACGCGCTATGAAGCGTGGTTTCTGCTGCCGATTTTGTTTCTGGCGGGCGTGTGGCGGAACAAATCGCATTGGTTGCGCGCCGCCGTGGCGAACGCCATCGGTTTGGGGTGGGCGCCGCTGCTCTGGCTGGCGATCAACTGGTGGAAATGGGATAGTCCCACGGCATTTCTCTTTCATCGTGCCGATCATCAGTTTTATGCGTGGGCGCCGCACAGCGATACTGCGCGCATTTTAAATTATCTCGCAATGATGTTGTACTGGTTGCTGCGTTTCGGCAGTCCGCTGGTTGTGCTTGCCGTGACGGGAGCAGTGGTTTTGTGGAAAAGGCGTGCTGTGCTCTTGCCGAAGACGTTTCCCTTGCTGTGGCTGTTCGTGACGGTTATGCTCTTTCTGATATTCATTGCCGGAAGAGAATTCGCAACTGCCAATCGCTTTGCCAGCATTCCATTGGCAATCGTGCTCGTCTTTACGGCACTGGGCGCGGATCATCTGCTCGCGCGTTTGGAAATGAAGTGGCGCGACGCCCGACAACTGGCGCGCATCAAGACTGGGGCGGGCGTGGTGCTGCTCGTTGTTTTATTGCTCTATGGCGCAGTGCCCGTGGCCAAAGCGAATCAACTTTCCGAGTTTCGCACGCCCTATCTCATTGCGCAATTCCTGCAACAGAGTTTGCGCCGCGGCGAGCGCGCCATCGTCATCGGCGAATCCCTCGACGGCGCCGTGCCCATGCCGTATCAACGGCTCTATGGCCAGTTGAATTTTTCCAAGCAAACTTTGAGGTGCGCGGCTTTGCTCGATCCACAATCGCTCTCCGAGCCTTTGGAATACATACGCCAACACAAAGTGCGATATCTTGTCGTCTTCAGCGGAAGTTGGCAAAAGCACGAGAATGATTTCAAGCTGCTCAACTTTCTCACTGCGAACGAACAGTGCATACGAGCAGTTTTTGCAGAGAAGGAAGCAACGGTTTATGAAGTGCGATGCACGACTTCATGAGAAATATTTCTCCCCAAGCTACAAAGCTTTTCTTTGCGGCTCTGCGCCTTCGCGTGCGCTTTTCTGCTATGCTCTTCCGGTGATTGCTATTTGACGAAAACACGCAAAGTGAGAACATGCTTCCAATTCAAAATGCGGCATTAGAAAAGATAAATTGGCCGCATGCGCCTCTATCTCTTGCCATGAAAATGCGCCGTGCCATCCGTCCGTTGCTCTTTCGGCTCTGGCGGCTCGCGCAGCTTTATAGTGCGCGCCGTTCGAGTCACGTGCGAATTGAAAATCTCACTCTGCAAACTGATCCGCGCGTGTTTCATCCCGGCCAGCATTTCAGCACCAGAATTTTGGCGCACTACGTGGCGCGGCTGCCATTGCGCGGTCGCCGTGTTTTGGATATGGGCACGGGCAGCGGCGTGATCGGAATCGTTGCCGCGCAACAAGACACGGAAGTACTCGCAGTGGATGTCAATCCGCATGCCGTCGCTTTGGCGCGCGCTAATGCAGCCACAACCGCCGCTTCTCTTCGCGCGGTGCAGAGCGATCTCTTCGCAATGCTGCCGCGAAAAGAAAAATTCGATTGGATCATATTCAATCCACCCTTCTTTGCCAAACGCGCGGAAGGTGATTTGCAGGCCGCATACAATGCCGGGGAGCAACACGAAACACTCGCACGCTTTTTGGAAGAGGCGCAAAGCTTTCTCACCCACGAAGGAAGAATTCTGCTGATCGTCTCTTCCGACATGGCCCTCGACGAGATTGCGAGCATGCTCGCGCGCTTTCAGTATCGGCTCGCACACGTTGAAGCCAGGCCGCACTGGTTTGAAATTTTTTATCTCGTACAGCTCACTACGCCCTCTCAGGACGTCATTTTATAAGAATCTTTTCTGGCGCTCGGCACTGAGCCGTGCTTCAAGTGCGAGGAAAGTTTCCTCCAGAATGACACCGTTGAGGCGTGGGCACTCATTACTGAACACTGATCACTGCTTTATGACCGACGTTCTCCTCGCTCACAGCTTCTTTCTCCGCTTCGATCCCAAGCAATGGCGCACAATGCAGCCTTATGCGCCGCTGGGAACGCTGTACGCTGCGGCGTTTTTGCGGCAACACGGCCATAACGTCGCGGTCTTCGATAGCATGCTCGCGCACGGTGCGCACGCGATCGTTCCGGCGCTTCAGCAACACCGCCCACGCGTCGTCGTGTTTTATGAAGACAGTTTCAATTGGTTGAGCAAGATGTGCCTTACGCGCATGCGCGAAGCTTGTTTTGAGATGATAAAGCTGGTGCGCGCGCAACTCGGAACGAATGTGCCGATCATCGTCGCCGGTTCCGATGTCACCGACCACCGTCAAATTTATTTCGAGCACGGCGCGGATTATGCCCTCATCGGCGAGGGCGAGATTTCGTTGCTGGAGTTGATTGACAAGCTGCTCGGCAAGTCCAACGGAGCCCTCACGCAGATTGCAGGCGTGGCGTTGCCGAACAACGGCGTTGCGCACGCAACCATTCCGCGCGGCTTCCAAAAAAATCTCGACGTGTTTCCCTTTCCGGCGTGGGACTTGTTGGACGTGGAGAAATATCGGCGTGTGTGGAAGAAGAAGCACGGCTATTATTCCGTCAATCTCGTGACCACGCGCGGCTGCCCGTTTCGCTGCAATTGGTGCGCGAAGCCGATTTATGGCGATCGCTACAATTCGCGTTCACCGGAGAACGTTGTGGAAGAGATGCTTGGGCTGCGCAAAAATTTTCAGCCCGAGCACATTTGGTTCGCGGATGATATTTTCGGCTTGAAGCCCGGTTGGGTGGAAAGATTTGGTGAGGCCGTGCAAGCCGCGAACGTTGCCACGCCTTTCAAAATTCAAGCGCGCGTGGATCTGCTGCACGAAGAAGTGGTGGCGGGATTGAAAAAAGCCGGCTGCAAAACCGTGTGGGTCGGCGCGGAATCCGGCTCGCAAAAAATTTTGGATGCGATGGATAAAGGCACGACCGTCGAACAGATTTACGCGACGGCCGCGCGTTTGAAACGTCACGGCGTCGAGGTGTGTTTTTTTCTGCAATTCGGCTATCCGGGCGAGACTGATGAAGACATCGAGAAGACGATCAAGATGGTGCGTGATTGCGACCCGCACGACATCGGCATTTCCGTTTCATATCCTTTGCCCGGCACGCGCTTCTATGAGCAAGTGCAAAACGAGATGGGCGAGAAACACAATTGGGAGCACAGCGACGATCTCGCGCTCATGTTTCGTGGACAATATCAACCCGCGTTCTATCGCCAACTGCACCGCGTGGTGCATCATGAGTTTCGTTTGCGCAAAGCCGCGGTTTTGATTGATGAAATCAAGCAGCACGCCTCGCACCTCACGCTTGGCAACATCCGAAGTTTGCTCGCGGCCTCGCTGCGCATGCCTTTATTGGGTTGGGAGCGCGCGCGGTTGCAGCATTTGAAAATTCCAAATCAAAAGAGCGCTGACAGAAAAATGTGGACAGAAAAATTTTTCGGGCTTCTACTTGCAGGATAACCCGAGGCGTCTTTGATGATGCCGGGCTCTATGTTCCTGCCATTCATTTTGCTGTCATTGCTTTTGTTCCATCCGAGCCAAACGCTGCTTGACAGAAGCATTCGCTCTGTTTACTTTATGACGCAGCATGGCTTTTTCACTAGAATCAGAGGCGCAAACATGCCGACCAAACCCAAGTTCGATTTCGACCGCATCGATCGCCGCACCGCGCGCGTTACGCCCGCGCTAATTGCCGCGATTCGCGATCGCATCGTTGAGCATTTGCAGCCGGAAAAGATTATTCTTTTTGGCTCACGCGCAAAGGATACAGCCAGTTCAGATAGTGATGTCGATTTGCTTTTGATCTTGAGCGATAAACACCCTTACGCTTTACTTCGACGATTAGATCGCTTCGGCGCCGTGTTGAAACTGTTTCACTATCGCTCCTTCGGTCTTGACGCCATGGTTTTAACGGAGTCCGAGATCGAAAAAATTCAACACGAAAATGAAGGCGAATGGGATTTGGTTTTGGAAATACTCGAGGAAGGGAAAACACTTTATGACCGAACCCAAAAAGAAAATCAGTCCGCACTTGCGTCAGCGCGTGCGTGAGTGGTTCCAGAAAGCGGAGCATGAGATGGCATACCTTGAGCATGCGCCGCTGGATTAGGAAGATCCGCCTACGGATACGACCGGTAGACTAGCACATATGGTCGCGGAGTATTGCCTCAAAGCCTATCTTGTGCTGAACAAGAAGAAGATAAAAAAGATTCATGATTTGGGAAAGATTTTGGATTCCTGTATTGCGGTTTATCAAGATCAAGAGTTTGAAACGCTGCGCGAGGATTGCAGAATTCTCACACGCTTCAAAATCGATTTCGCGTACCCCGACCATTCGCCTGAAGTCATCAGCGTAGAAGAAGCCCGCGCGGCGATTGAAAAAGCCCGCGCTATTTACGCGTTCATGCTGCGCAAAGCGCAAGAGTTGGGATATAGCCAAAGCTAGCTTTGTATTTCTTCTTAAAAGGATCCCCGGTGTCTCTCCAACGCGTCTGCGTCTATTGCGCCTCCAGCTCGCAATGCGACGCTTCGTACTTCGACGAAACCAAACGCCTCGGCGAGTTACTCGCTCGCAACGGCTACACCATTGTTTATGGCGGCGGCGGCGCGGGCTTGATGGGAGCGCTCGCTGATGCCGCGCTCGCTGCGAGCGGCGAAGTCATCGGCGTGCTGCCGCACTTCATGAAAGAAGTGGAATGGGGCCACAACGGCCTCACCACCATGCGGCTCGTGGACGATATGCACGAGCGCAAGCGCATTATGATTGAATCCTCACAGGCCATCATCGCACTGCCCGGCGGTTGCGGCACGCTCGAAGAATTGCTCGAAGCGATTACTTGGAAACGTTTGGGCTTGCACACGAACCCGATCATCATCGTGAACACGCGCGGCTTTTACGATCCATTGATAACACAACTCGAACGATGTATTGATGAACGCTTCATGCTGCCCAAGCATCGCAACATGTGGACGGTCGTCGCTTCCGTTGAAGAAGCTTTGCCTGCGTTGCACAATGCGGCGGTGTGGAGCAAAGAGGCGATTCGCGAGGCGAGGCTGTGAAATGAAAATGCGCTGCTTTTTTTGAACTCCCACCGCGATGATCAATCTCTATTGTTGTGAAAAGCAATTCCACGGGAGGCGATATGCCGTGCTCCATTCTTAGCTCCGCATCGGGTTTGTTTCATGCCGCCTTGTCTTTTATCCTGCTCATGAATGCCGCGCTCATTGCGCAGTCGCGGTGGGAGGAAAAGATCTCTTTGCCGGGCGGTGGTGGGCAGGTCGCGGTCGAGATCAATCCGCACAATCCCAACACGGTCTATGCCGCGGGCGGCGTGTTTGCAATCAGTCGTGACCGCGGCGAAACGTGGACGACGACTTCTCTGCCGGCCAATCAAATCAACATCAGCACGATCACGGTTCACCCCGGCGACACCAACACCATTTTTATCGGCGGCTTCAACACGGGCGTGATGAAATCCATTGATTCCGGCCAAAGCTGGACAACGGTGCTGCACGACGTCGGCTTCAATGGCAGATCAATCGTTGTCGATCCTTTTCATCCGGATACGCTGCATGCGGGAAGTCTGCGACACGGCCTCTATAGCAGCTATGATCGCGGGCAAACATGGTTTGCAAGCTCGACCACGGTGATTTCGTTTTGTTGTCTTGCCATTCGTTCCGACAGTTCCAATGTGTTGCTCGGCGGAACGTTTCAAAACGCGGGCATTCACAAGTCCTCTGATTTCGGCAAAACGTGGCGTCTCGTCGCCAAACGCGAAGCCGCGGAGGTGCCGGTCATTGTGTTTGATCCCGACATTCCGAACCAGGTTTATGCCACGGTTTACGGAACCTCCGCTGACGAGGGCGTGCTCGTCAGCGGTGATGGCGGAGAAACTTGGAGTTCGCTAGAATCTTTCAACGGCGGCGAAACCTGGTCGTTTGCCGTCAACCCTTCTGCTCCGAATATCCTTCTTTCCGGCGGTTTCAGCAGGACCGCAGGGTCGAGTTTTTACTCCAAAGATCGCGGGCGCTCGTGGTGCACGATCAAAGAAGGTTTGCCAAGCACGGCCAATACGTGGATGATGGCGATAAGCCCGAATCATAACGCCTACGTTGCGGCGAACGAAGCCGGCAGCAACCGCGGCGCCGTGTTCAAACTAGTCAACACACAAGCGCCGCCGAACCCTCCTCAGCGGGTTCAGGCAAGAGAAACCGGCACGGGCCACAGCGCCCTCGTTTCCTGGCAACCCTCCGAAATTTGCAGCGCGCCGATAGCGCTGTATAGAATTCTATACGGCCAACGCCGCGGCGTTTACACGGATTCCGTGGAAGCCGGTCCGTCTTTGCAAGCCCTCGTCACCGGCTTGCAAGAGGGCGTGTTGCACTACCTCACCGCTGTTGCCCTCGACAACATGAACCGTCGCAGCGCATTCGCGGTCGAGATCACGTTCACGCCGCGCAGCGCGCCTTTTGCGCCTCAAGCTCTTGCCGCGCGCCACGGCTTGTTGCAGGCGAAGCTTTACTGGCGACAGAATGAAGATCTCGATCTCGCGGGCTATCACGTTTATCGCAGCGCATCACCTATTGCCGGCTTCGCAAAACTGAATAGCGCACTGCTCGTTGATACCACTTACGTTGATTACGGCCTGTCCTCCGCACGTTACTATTACAAAGTCACCGCGGTTGATAGCACCGGTTTGGAAAGCCCCGCTTCGAATATTTTGTCCTATCGCCCGATTGCATTGGAAAGAGGCGTGCTGCTCATCGACGAAACGCGTGACGGCAACGGCAGCCAGGCATCGCCCTCGGATGCGCAAGTCGACGACTATTATCAGCGACTGCTCGCCTCGTTCGAGTTCTCGGAGTATGACGCGCGCAAGAGCGGAGCGCCGTATGATACGCTCGGCCTTTATCGCGCGCTCGTTTGGCATCATGACGACCCGACAAACAGCGCTGCTCCTGGTTCGCGAGAGTTCATGGCGGATTATTTGGCCGCGGGCGGCAAGCTGCTCCTCTCCGGCTGGAATGTGATGGGGGGGTTTATGCTTGGCGCAGTTTCGAGAACTTTCACCGCAGGCGATTTCGCGTTCGACTATTTGCAGATCGACACCACATGGAAAACGAGCGAGGTGCAATTCGCGGCCGCGACCGCGGTTGCGCCGAACTACAACGACGTGCACATGGACTCGCTGAAAGCTCCGATTCCGCAGTGGAACGGTTTGTTGCGCGACGTTTATGTTTTCGCTCCGAGCGCCGGCGCCAAAGTATTGTTCAATTATTCCGCGCGCGATCGGAGTTATCTTTTTCACAACAAGCCCATCGGCTTTAGCTCCTCCAGGCATGAGGTCGTGGTCTTGGGCATGCCGCTATACTTCATGCAAGAAGAAGAAGCGCGCGCCGC
>JABWAN010000138.1 GCA_013361015.1 Candidatus Zhuqueibacterota bacterium
CCCGCCGCGAAAGAGATCGCGCAAAAGAAAGGCATTGCTGATCCCCAAAAAGACCAAGCGTGCTTGAAGTGCCACGACACGGCTGCGGGCGTCGCGGCGGCACAACTGGCCCCGACTTTCAAGGCCGGTGAAGGCGTCGGTTGTGAATCGTGTCACGGCGCGGGTTCGGAATACAAAACCATGAGTGTCATGAAAGATATTGATGCCGGCAAAGTTAAAGGCGAAACCGTCGGTTTGGTGAAGGGCGATGAAAAACTCTGCGTGAAGTGTCACAATTCTGAAAGCCCGACGTTCAAAGGGTTCAATTATGCAGAGTATAGCAAGAAGATCGCACACCCGACTCCGAAACCATAACTGGTCTTTTGGGATTGATGGAGCAACGGTTAGTGGATGAATGGAAAGGAAGCGGTATGAGGCGCATGTGGCTCCAAACCAGGGCTCCATCAACCCAATTTAGAGTTCTTTTTCTTTTTTTGATTTGCGTATTCTATGCTTCTTCGGCACATGCCCAAGAAGCGATGGATTGCTTCTCCTGCCATGCGGATACCGGCTTGGTGGTGAGCGACAGCACGGGCGCAACACGCTCGCTGTTTGTCGATGCGAAACACCTGGAAAATTCCATCCATGCCGGCTTCGATTGCGTGACGTGCCACGCGGACATCAAAGAAATTCCCCACCCCGAAAAACTTGCACCCGCGGCGTGCGCCACTTGCCATGAAGATGCGGTGCCGGAAATCGCGGCCAGCGTACACGGCATAAACTCGGTGACCGGCGCTGTGCCGGCAGATACGCCAACTTGCGGCGATTGTCACGGCAGCCATGATATTCGCGCGGCTGGTGATTCTCTCTCATGGGTGAATCCGCGGCAGCTCGCGTTTACTTGTGGGCGCTGCCATGCGAATCCGGAAATCGTGCAAAAGCATCAAATCCCGATCAAGGACCCGCTCAAAGCTTATTTGCGCAGTGTGCATGGCCGTTTCGCCTTGGCCGGCCGCGATAGCGTCGCAACGTGTGGAAGCTGTCATGGCAATCACAAAATCCTCGCGGCGAACAATCCCGAGTCCAAAGCATTTTATCGCAATGTTCCGCAAACCTGCAGCGCGTGCCACGCCCACATCACCTCGGAATTTGAACAGAGCGTGCACGGCACTGCAGTCGCGCGCGGCTCGCGCGATGCGCCCGTGTGCACTGATTGCCACAGCGAGCACGGCATCGAATTGCCCTCGGAAGGCACCGCGGCCACGTCGCCACAAAACATGGCGGTTGAAACGTGCGGCCGTTGCCATGCTTCCACGCGCATTACGGAAAAATACGGCATGCGCAGCCAACGGCTGACGACGTTTACGGATAGTTATCACGGCCTGGCTTTGCGCTCCGGCCAGCTCGCTGCCGCGAATTGCGGCAGTTGTCATGGAGTGCACAACATTCTGCCTTCAAGCGATACGCGCTCGATGATTCATCCCACGAATTTGATTGCGACCTGCGGCCAGTGCCATCCCAACGCGAGCGCCAATTTCGCGCGTGGCTCCGTGCATCTCACGCAAGAGCAAAGCGAAGGAAGAATCGTTGCGGTCGTGCGCACGCTGTATGTCGCATTGATCGTCGTGGTCATCGGCGGCATGATTCTTCACAACGGCCTGGATTTCGTGCGCAAAAGCAAGCACATGCTGCGCAAGCGAGGAACCTTCGAGGGCGACGAGGCATGAACGACGCAAACAATAACAACCGCGCCTATCTGCGCTGGACGCGGGTCGAACGCTACCAGCATTGGATTCTCGCGCTCTCCTTCACCATGCTCGCGATCACCGGCTTTGCGTTGAAATATCCGGAAGCGGTCTGGGTGCAACCGCTGCTTGTGTTTGAGGAAAACTTCGCGCTCCGCGGTTGGGTGCATCGTATCTTTGCGCTGGTGTTTGTGGGATTGAGTATCTATCATGTCGGCTACTTGCTCTTCACCCCGCGCGGCCGCATGCAGCTCAAAGCGCTGGCGCCGCGCCGCCAAGATTTTTTCGATTTCAAAGACAATTTGCGTTTCTTATTGGGCAAACGCGCAACGCCAGCCGAATTCGATCGCTTCTCTTACATGGAAAAAGCGGAATATTGGGCGCTGGTGTGGGGCACGGTCGTCATGGCGTTTACCGGCTTTTTATTGTGGTTCGAAAACTTCGCTCTCCGAATTTTTCCATTCTGGATGATGGAAGTGTTCACGGTCATTCATCTCTATGAAGCCTGGCTTGCAACTCTGGCGATTTTCGTGTGGCACTTCTATGCCGTCATCTTCAACCCCGAAGTTTATCCGCTCAATCAAAGCATGATCGACGGCTACATGTCGGAAAGCGAAATGGAAAGAGAGCATGGTCGCGAGTTGGAGCGCATGCGCGCCAACGCCGAAAGCGAAGCGACCCTTCCAACCCAAGCCCAGTGATCGCCGATACTCTCAAGGATGAAAATACCTCTACATTCAATCACCTCCTTTTGGCACAATCTCCAACGGACTCTCGGCCCGGCGCGCCTCCTCGTGGTGAGCTTCGCCGGCGCGATTCTGTTCGCAACCTTCTTGCTCATGTTGCCCCAGGCCGCGCAAAATGAGCCGGTCGGGTTTATCGATGCGTTGTTCACGATCACCTCCGCGACGTGCGTCACCGGCCTGACCGTGGTTGATACCGGCACGACTTTCTCGCAGTTCGGGCAAATCATCATACTCGTGATGATACAGCTCGGGGGCTTGGGCGTGATGACGTTCTCAACGTTTTTCATCTATCTTTTGGGCGGACGGCTTTCTCTGAGCAGCCGCGATATGCTGCAAGAAACGCTCAGCCAAGTGCCCATGAAAAATCTCAAGGACCTGCTCAAAACAGTGTTTCTTGCGACCTTCTTGATCGAAGCTGTGGGTGCGATTATTCTAACCTTGCGTTGGTCGCGCGAGCTGCCGTTGGCGAAGGCCATGTACTACGGCGTCTTTCATGCCGTATCGGCGTTTTGCAACGCCGGTTTCGCGCTCTTTCCCAATAGTTTGGAAACGTATAGCGGCGATTTCACCGTCAATTTTACGATTACAACATTGATCATTTTGGGTGGACTCGGCTTCGTGGTGATTTTCGAGTTGGCGCACAAACGCAGAGCACGCGTGCGCCGCCTCTCTTTACACTCGCAGCTCGTGCTGTTGATGAGCGGCCTGCTCATTTTCGGCGGCATGATTTTGATTTTGATTTTTGAATACGGCAACACCTTGAAACACTTGCCGTGGAGCGCGCGAATGTGGACCAGTTATTTTCAATCAGTCACCGCGCGCACGGCCGGCTACAATACGCTGAATATCGGCGCGCTCACGGACGCGAGTCTGTTTCTGCTCATTATGCTTATGTTCATCGGCGCCTCTCCGGGTTCGTGTGGCGGCGGCATCAAAACCACGACCTTCGCGATTTTGTTGTCCGTCATCAAAGCCCGGTTTCACAATCTCGTCGACGCGAATCTGCGCAAACGGCGCATTCCGGAGGAGACTTCCTCCAAAGCCATTGCGATTTCGTTTTTTTCCGCGACGCTGATTATGCTTTTTACCTTTCTACTGGTGATTGTCGAAACCAGGTTGGTTTCGCACCAAGAAAGCCGGGGCCTCTTTCTCGAGATGCTCTTTGAAGTCACTTCGGCATTTGGAACGGTCGGCCTTACAGCCGGCGTCACTCCCAAACTCTCTGACGTGAGTCGTTTGCTTATCACTTTGGTTATGTTCATTGGCCGCCTCGGCCCCCTCACGGTGGCAATCGCCGTCGGCGGAGAGAAAAAAGCGCTATTTAAATATGCGCAAGAAAACGTTCTAGTTGGTTGAACTTGAACCGGAGAGATATGCGTACTATCGCCATTATCGGACTTAGCAGTTTCGGCCACCATCTCTGTCGCTATCTTTCCGAAGCTGGCACGCAGGTGCTCGCCATCGATGTTGACGAAAAGAAAATCGATGAGATCAAGCCGTTTGTTGCGAAAGCCGTGCTTGCGGATGCGCGCGACAAAGAAACTTTGCAAGCGCTCGGCCTCGAAGATATCGACGTTGCCGTAGTGTCTGTGGGCGAGCCGATCGACACGAGCATTATCATCACGCTTTATTTGAAAGAGCTCGGCGTCAAAGAAATCTACGCCAAAGCCAGCTCGGTCGATCACGGCAAGATTTTGGATAAGATCGGGGCCACGGAAATCGTCTTCCCGGAACGCGACATGGCCAAACGCATCGCCCACACGCTGCGGCTCTCGACTTTGCTCGACTATATTTCACTGGCGGAAGGTTACAGCATCGTGGAAATGGCGCCGCCGCAATCATGGCTCGGCAAATCGCTCCATCAGCTCGACATTCGCAAAAAGTACAACGCACAAATTATTCTCATCAAGGAAGTGATTCCGAGCGACATCGTGCTCATTCCCGGCGGCGAGCATGTCGTGAAGGACAGCGATATTCTCGTGGTGATGGGGCGCGACAAAGATTTGGAAGAGCTGGGGAAGCTGTGATGAACGCGAAGATCGCATCGGGCCGGCAAACTAGCGCACGCAAAAAGAGCATTGACGCATGCGCGGCGACTGCGACTCACAATGGCTTGAGGCTTTGGGAAAGAGGACGCAGGGCGGCAACGAAACCCCAAAGTGGCACTGATCGTTTAAAGCTGTGAGCATGTGCGTGTATTGGTTTTGAAACTCTTTGTCGTTGGTCCGAGGGACATCCGATCCTATCGGCCGGCTGCAATGCTCCATTGTCATCCGAAAACGCGGGTGACGGAGTCGGGCTAATGAGCCCTGTTAAGCCTCTCCACATGGGCATTTCCAAAGCGGAGTGTCCGTGGCGTGGAGAGGATCTTAACCTCCCCCACTGGGTTACTCCTGGAATGGGGGACTTTTTTTGGAAAGTGCGATGATCATCGTATTGCAGTTTCCTATTTCCGACGCGCGGCCCTTTTGCCCGGATCATGGTCAGCGCCTCGATAAGCCCTACTGGCCAAGTCCCGTGACCGCCATCCATCCGCAATTCGTGCATTTCTTTGGCCGTGCAGTTGCGCGGCGCCGCGGCGCAGATGCGGCATGGTCAGATGAAAGCGCGTTTTGTCTCGCAAAACGCGCCCTCCGCTTTGACAATTTGGGTAAACAAAGAGTGGGGGCGGCTCACCACCCTATGGTGCCGCGCGTTGCTTTCCGGCGTTTGTTTTGTGACGGCCGCGCGGTGGCACGAGTTGAGATTGGGATCAGTGAAAACCCTCGCGCCGGCCGGCTCAAAGGCCTTGATTCGGCTTCAGTGTTGGCCATCATTTCAGAGGTCTGCGCTTTGTCCACCTGGGTGCCGCAGCCGGAAGCGGAACAACGCGAATGGAAACCGCTCTTGCGTCAAGGAAAAAATTTAACTCGTCTTTTTGCCGCGGCCACGACGAGTCTCAGTCTGGGCGCCCTGCACACCAGTGCTCAAGCGCTCGTTCTGAACGGCAATCCCCTGCTCGTCGTTGAGTTGGACGCGCGCGAAGAAATCGGCACACCGCCGGGTTTCATCAGAGTCGGTATCAAGAAAACTCTGGGCGCGCAATTGAGTTTTGGGAGGCTCAAAACAAATGCCGGCATCGTCGGCCTTTGGATACTGCAGCGCAACAAAGCAACCCGCGACCAGGTGCGCAGCTTGCGATTATGCTTGTTGCGTCTGCATGCGGAGCAAGAAGTCCTTGATCTCGTGCTGCATCAGTTAAAGAGCCGGCACATTTTGAAACAAAGGGATTTTGATATTGAAGAAGAGTTGAACGATTATTTGAACAAAGCCACAAGGTTGATCAAGCGCGACGATTGGAGCGGGATTTCACAATCGGCCATACTCGCGGCTTTCGATGCCGCCGAGCAAGTTACCGCGGTCGCCAGCCGTATCAATCTTGTGGAACGATTCGAAGGCGCGCGGCGGCAGATTTGGCAAAAGATCGAAGACTACCAAATTCGCCGCGCTGCGGTCCGTGTGGTTCCGGTAACTTATGTGGAAAGCGGAGGAACTTTCGTGGAAAAGAACGTCATTACCAACGTCTCCGGCCAGGGCAACATTGTGAATGTCGCCGAGTACATGGCGAATATAACCAACACCGTTCAGATGCACCTCGAGCAATCGAGCGCACCAAGTGAAGTGCAAGCTCTGGTCAAAAAGCTAGCCCAACAAATCGAGGAAATCGCCGCCAAGATCGATCCGCAAAAAACTCAACAACTGGGTGGGGATCTTGCGGTTTTGAGCAAGGAAATGGCTATGCCGCAGCCGAGGAAAAGGTGGTACCAGACCGCGTTGGAAAGCATAAAAGAAGTTGCCACGACTATCGGCGAGATTGGCAAGCCGATTTTGGAGACGATCAAATTGCTTTCGCCCTTGCTCATTGGCAGCTAAACGCGATCTCTCCATGACAAAACTTAAAACATCCAACTTCCCAGGATGGGTATTCCATGCCTTATGAAATTCTTCTGCACAGTGTTATTGCGGGATTGCTGGCCAGCTTCGCATGCGGGCTGGGCGCGTTGCCGCTGCTCATCAAACGTTTGGATTTGAGAAAACACACGGGCCTCGGCTACGGTTTCGCCGGCGGTTTGATGTTGGCTGCTTCGGTTTATAATTTGATTCTGCCCGGTTTGACCCTGGCACAGCAAGAGATGAGCCTTGCGCAAGTGTTGCCGGTCTTGCTCGGACTGCTCGCGGGCTCGGCTTTTCTTTGGGTCACGGATATTTATCTAAGTGAAGAGCGTTTGAGTCAAGCTTCGTGGAGGCGTTGGGGAGGGCGCGCGGAGATTCTCATTTTTCTCGCGATGAGTGTGCACAGCATTCCCGAAGGCGTGGCCGTGGGCGTCGGATTCGCTTCACAAGAAGTGTATGCGAACAACTTGGGCGCGTACATCGCGCTCGCGATTGCGATACACAACATCCCCGAAGGCCTGGCCGTTGCCATTCCTTTGCGCGCGGCCGGTGCGAGCATCACCAAATGTTTTTGGGCGGCTTTTCTCACCAGCTTGCCGCAGCCGATTGCCGCGGTGCCCGCGGCCATGGCCTCGTGGTTCTTTCAGCCGCTCATGCCCGTGCTTATGGGCTTCGCCGCGGGTGCGATGATGTTTTTAATTTTGCTCGAGCTGATTCCGCAAGCTTTAAACGTTGAGAAGCCGACCCGCATCGCATGGGCATTCATGTTGGGCTTCGGCTTGATGTTGTTGATTCAAGTCGTGTTGTGAATTGAAACAGAGCAAGAATACGGTTTTCTCAAAACTTCGAGGTGGATGGATGAAAGCACGCAACCTCCTCCCAGCCCTTCTGCTGCTAGGCAGCTTTCGAATTCTACTCGCGCAAGATCGGGAAGCTTGCCTGGAATGTCATTCCGATCCCAGCTTGACCACGGAGCGCGCGGGCAAGCAAGTCTCTTTGTTTGTGGACATGAAAAAATTTTCCAAATCCGTCCACAATGAAGTCGAGTGTGCGAGCTGCCATAGCGAGGCCGCCGTGGAAGAATTCCCCCACCCCGAACGCCTCGCGCCGGTCAATTGCGCCACTTGTCATGACGAGGTGCAACTCGACTTCGATGCCAGCATTCACGGCCAGGCGCTCAATCGCAAAGCGCCGTACGCGCCCACTTGTGCCGAGTGCCACGGCACGCATGAGATCTTGGCAAAGAATGTGGCGGAGTCTCCCACCTTCAAAATGAACATTCCCTACTTGTGCGGCCAGTGCCATCGCGAAGGCGCGCCGGTAGCGAACGTTTATAATATCTCCGAACACAATATCATCGAAAACTACAGCGAGAGCATTCATGGCGAGGGCCTGTTCAAAAAAGGGTTGATCGTTTCCGCCTCGTGCACGGATTGCCATGGCAGCCACATGATTCTGCCGCACACACTACCGAAATCTTCCATCTCTTTGCACAAAATTGCCGGCACGTGCATGAAATGCCACAGCCGCATCGAGCAAGTGCATCAAAAAATCATTCGCGGCGAATTATGGGAAAAAAGACCCGGCGCGATTCCCGCATGCACGGATTGCCATCAACCGCACAAGCTGCGCCGCGGCTCGCTCGTGCTCAATATTGCCGATCGCGATTGCATGCGCTGTCACGAGAAAGAAGAAACGCACAAAATGGTCGAGGGCCAAACCGTTTCCTTAGTGGTAAATCAAAACGACCTCTCCAAATCCGTACACAAGACCATTCCCTGCGTGAAGTGCCACGCGGATATCGACCCTAAACTTGCGCGCCCTTGTGAAACGGCGAACCAAGTCGATTGCTCGAATTGCCACGCGAAAATGGCGGAAGAATACGCGCAAAGCGGCCACGGCCAGGCCCATTTTGAAAAGAAGAACGACGCGCCGTATTGCACGACCTGCCACGGCAATGGACATGCGACCAAATCGCGCATGGACGAAAGCTCGCCCACCTATCGCGCCGCGATTCCAACGCTGTGCGGCGAGTGTCATCGCAAAGACGGCAAAGCCGAAAAGGTGCCGGGCTTGGCGGAAGTCAATGTGCTCTATGATTATTCTTCCAGCGTGCATGGCAAAGGCCTCACCGAGAAAGGATTGCTGCCGGTTGCGATTTGCACCGACTGCCACAATTCCCATTACGTTTTGAAGCACACGGACGCGCGCTCCTCGATCAATCCCAAGAATATTCCGGCAACGTGCGCTTCTTGTCACCGCGGCATCTATAAGGACTTCGTCAAAAGCGTGCATTGGGCGAGCGACGGCGTTGGCAAAGACGACAAAAAGCTGCCGACGTGCATGGATTGCCATTCTGCGCACGGCATTACGCGCGTCGAGCAAGATGCCTTCGTTACCGAAGTCACGCACCAATGCGGCTCGTGCCATAAAGAACTGGCGGAAACCTATTTCGATACGATGCACGGCAAAGCTTATCGCTTGGGTTATCTGAAAGCCGCGAAGTGTTCCGATTGTCACGGCGCGCACGCCATCTTGGGCGTGAATGATCCTAATTCCGCGGTGGGGTTGAGCAACGTGGTGCACACTTGCCAAAAGTGCCACGCAGATGCGAATCGCCGCTTTACGGGCTATCTCACCCACGCGACGCATCACGACAAAGTGAAGTATCCGATTTTGTACTATACGTATTGGGCGATGACGGGCTTGCTCGTGAGCGTGTTCGGCTTCTTTGGCGTGCACACGTTGTTGTGGCTGCCGCGCTCGTTGACGATGATTCGAGAGAAAAGAAAGCAGAAAAAAGAACAGCACGAAGGCCGGTATTATATCCAACGCTTCTCGCTTGCGCAGCGCATTACGCATTTGTTCGTCATCACCAGCTTCATGTCGCTCGCGCTCACGGGCATGATGTTAAAATTCTCGAGTATGGCGTGGGCGGGTTTTCTCTCGAATTTACTCGGCGGCGTGGCAGTGGCCGGCAAGATTCATCGTCTGGCCGCGGT
>JABWAN010001158.1 GCA_013361015.1 Candidatus Zhuqueibacterota bacterium
AGGCACGGTCACCCTGCGCACTACGAACGGCTCCATTTCGATTCGCCAACGGTCTTGAATAGATTTGCGCGTGACTAAGAGCGTGAGATTTTGTTAAAATAAAAACGGCGGAGGCGATTGCTCGTCTCCGCCGTTCCAGGAAAGGAGGGGTGGATGGAAAAATTTATGTAAAGTTGATGCTTTCGAAGCGGTGATGCTCCACGTTTTACAACTAATATGCCAGCTTAGCCCCCATCTTTGTGACGATTCACTAACCGTATAAGTCTCGCAGAACTGTTTGAGTGCATCCCACTTTCGGCCTCTCCTATTTCTAAATGCCCATTAGAGCTGCGTTGCCCTCGAAAAGAGCTTTGTGCAGATGTTCCATGCTGGAACACGCAATTACAAAAGTGCAGTTCAGTCTGTTGCTGCGGAAAAATCGGATTGGCTTCTTGAGTGATTTGTGGAAAAACGCCGCGCAGCCATTCTGTCGATAAGCAAGAAACCTGCTCCGCTAAAGTGAGTTACGGCAATGCAAACTCGGCAAGTTTTCGCTTGACAAAACTGGAGCCCAATGGTATATTCGCGCGTTCAAGTCCGGCTTAAAACGTCAATCCTCATTCATAAACTTAAAATCGCATTCACGCTTCCTTCCTAAGCAAGTAGTCGTCGGAGGAAAAGCTCTTTGTAATTGCCCCGTCGTTTTTGTGCTCAAACGCTTCCTCCAATTGACGTAAAAGATGTACATTGCTTGCTCGTACGAGTGTTCGGCCTTGGTGTGATCGTGATTCCCTCAATGGGTAGCTATGCGCGCGAATTTTGAAGAAAATTCTGTGCTGCAAACTCGCGCAGCCTTCCTCGACGATCATTTGTCGGGTGGAATGGAAGCTGCGTTTGAAAAGGAAGAGCATTCAGCTTTGTTGGATGATACTTCTTTCGAAGGCGTACGTGTGCCCTCTTCCCAACCTTCCGTCGAGTTGCGTCAGCCCAAGCAATCTTCGCAAGACCAGAACGAGTCCACAGTCTTTCCCTACATCCCACGCAAACGGCAAGAGCGTAGTGGTCTGCTCATCGACTACCTCTATCTCCCGGCAGTGCAGGAAGCGGGCGATCAAGTAGACTTTCTCATTTTGGGAGAGAATCGTGTCGGCGTATTGCTTGCAGACGTGAGCGGCAAGCTGCCCGATGACAGCGCGCCGGTCTTGAAAACCGTGCTTCGTTCCAATAGCACGGGCCTGTCTGCCGCGGCCACATTGCGCTATCTCGAACAGGCGCTCAAAGATGCCTGTTTGCAGGATTTCAGCCTTACCGCTTTCTATGCTATTTTCGATCAGAACAAACGCTTGCTGAATTTTGCCAGCGCTGGTCATTTGCCCATGATGCTGTATCGTCCCGGCCTCGGCAAAATATTTCTGCTGAACACGCCCGGTTCTCCGTTTGGTGAAAACAGTTTGAATAACGTCAACGGTACGAGCGTAACCAGCTTGAGCAAGATCGAAAGCGCCAAAGTTGCGCTCAAGCAAAACGATCTGCTCGTGTTGTATAGCGACGGCGTCCTCGCCGCGCGCAACCCGCAAAAGGAAG
>JABWAN010000139.1 GCA_013361015.1 Candidatus Zhuqueibacterota bacterium
GCCCGCCGCGTTGTAGCTGATGAGCTTCATGTGAACGACGTCCACGTATTCATGATTGTTCACGGGGAAAACCACCGGGCATACTTTGTTGCCGAATGTCTCACGTGCGCTGGCTACGGCTTTGTCGAAGCTCGCGTTCTCCTTGTCGAGGCGATTGACGAAGAAGATGCGCGGCAAGCCGTATTCTTCGGCAATTTCCCATGCGGCTTCCGTGCCCAGCTCAACGCCGATTTGCGCGTTCAACACATGTAAAGCCACATCCACGGCGCGCAAGCCGCCGCGCACTTCGCCGACAAAATCGGGATAACCGGGCATGTCCACCAAATTGATCTTGTGGTCTTTCCATTTGCAGTGCAGGATCGAGGCAATGATGGAATTTTTGCGCTCGATTTCATCGTGATGATAGTCCGAAACCGTCGAGCCGTCGTCGACCGAACCCATGCGCGAGATTTCGCCGGAAACAAACAGCATCGCCTCGGCGAGCGCGGTCTTACCGGTGGTTGCATGAGCTGCCAAGCCAATATTGCGCAGATGAGCAGTGGAAAAATCCTTCACGTTACACCTCTCAAAATTGGGGTTTAATTTGAGCTGCGTTCGCGTAACATCCGTTTGAGAATTTTGCCCGTTGGGCCATGCGGTAAATCCGAACAGAATTCGAAGTGTTGCGGAATTTTGTATGCCGCCAAGCGAGAAGCACAATACGAAGCCAACTCCTCCTTGGTCGCCGTTTCATTTTGCCGCAGCACGATATAAGCCTTCACTTCTTCTACCAAAGCGCGATCCGTAACGCCGAGCACCGCGCACTCGCGAATTTTGGGGTGCGAGATGAGGCAGCGTTCCACTTCTTGAGAGAAAACCAAAAAACCGCCTTTTTTGATGACGTCTTTCTTGCGATCGGCAAGGTATAAATAGCCGCTGGTATCCATCCATCCCAAATCGCCGGTGAGCAACCAGCCGTCGCGCAATGCTTGTTGCGTTTCTTCCGGGCGATTGTAGAAACCTTTCATAATCGCACCGCCGCGCACGACAATCTCGCCCACTTGGCCGGGCGGAAGCTCGATGCCGTGCGCGTCAAAGATCGTGACCTCCAAGCCGGGGAGTTGTTTGCCGACCGAGCCGGACTTAATCGCGATGTCGGGACGATTCGTCGTGATGAGCGGCGGACATTCCGCCACGCCGTAGCCTTCGTAAATCGGCTTGCCGAAACGTTGCAGCAGGGCTTCGCGGAGATGATCTTCCATGCGCGCACCGCTGACGAGAAATACCTGCAAAGAGCTGAGGGGATCGTTGGGTGCGACAGCTTCGGCGGTTTCGGTTTCAGTTGCGGTTTGGACACTGCCATTGCCGCCTTGCCCATCCAGCAACAATGGCAACATAGAAGGCACCGCCACGAAATGCGTAATTTTCTCGCGCGCGATCGTGGAGATGATTTCATCCACGTTAATGCGCGGAATAAGCACGCAACACGCGCCGGCGGCGAGCGTGACGTTCATCGTGAGCATGTGGCCGAGGCTGTGAAACAGCGGCAACGCCGCGGCGAAACGATGCTCTGCGGTAATGTTAAAGGCTTCCCAACACGCGAGCACCGCAGCCGCGGCATTTTCGTGAGTGAGCACCACGCCACGCGGAGCGCCCGTCGTGCCGGAAGTATACAGAATGAGCGCGGTATCGTCGGCGTTGATTGCGGGCCGCTTCGCTAAAGGCTGCGATTCGGAGACCAATTTGGTAAGCTCGACGCACGTGTTGGGCTTGCTTGCTTCGCGCTGTTCCGCGGATAAATTGCCGAGTATCACATAAAGCTGGCACGAGGCGACCTTCTTCGCGGCCGGAATCACATAGCGCCCGAAGCCCTCCCACGCCACAAATCCTGCGGCTTGCGTTTCATTGAGAATGGCTGCGATTTCAGCTTCACGTGCGAGAATGTTGAGGGGAATGACTTGCACGCCGAGCGTGAGCAATGCATAATAGACGAGGGGAAACTGCGGCAGGTTGGGAATCATGATCGCGACCCGGTCGCCGCGCTGCAAACCAAGCCCCGCGAAGCCGGAGGCCAAGCGACTGACGACGCCGGCAAAGTATTGGTAAGTCAGACGGGTCTCGCCATATACGAACGCATCGGCGCTTGCATATTTTGCAGTGGAGATATCCAGAAATTCCAACAATGAACGAGCAACCATAAGACCTGCGAGAGGGTATGAATGCTTACCGGAAAAGACAAATCACAAAGAGGTTGGAAAATTCGGACGGGGGTAAAAGCTCAACTCGGGCCTTGGTGTTCTGGGGAATCGTTTGGCGCAAGGCCGGAGTCGAGGAGAAGTATGGCGTCGCCTCGCAAAACGTTCGGCTTCACGATTTGGTGAAACTTTGCGTCGCTTCGGTCACGGTCCCAAAAGTTTCGAAGATGGAGTTGAGTTTGGTAATCGCCAAAATGCCTTCCATCGTTTCGTTGATCGCGGCGAGTTTGAGATCACCGCCGCGATTGCGGATCGAAGTCAGCAGCGAAATCAAAACGCCCAAGCCGGAGCTATGCATCCGCTTGACTTCTGCCAAATCGAGCACGAAGTTTTTTACGCCCGCATCCAACAGCTTCTGTATCGCATCCTTCATTTCTTGCGAGTCGGGAGTGCCTCCCTGCAGCTTCCCGGTAAGATTGACAACAGCAATCTCACCTATGATTTGGTGTTCGAGTGCCATATTTTTCTCTTTAAAAGTGTTGCGAGTATAAAACAAAAGCTCACAATTGTCAAGCGAAAATTCCCTGGTGCTTCTGCAGTTTCGTGCTGCGCAGCGCTGCTGCAATTATTTCCGCGACCACTTTGCAAAACGGCGGTTGCATCGTTGGGATTTTGTATTATATTCTTCTGCGAAAAGAAACTCGAGCGTGTAACGCATGCGGGCAACCGCTATGGCTTTGTTCAATGGAGAGAGGAAAACTGTCGATGCGATGCGTATTTATTGTTATGACGGCGCTATTCACCACTTGGGTTGCAAACACCAATGGGCAGGAAGTTTTCAAATTTTCCGGTGAGCTGCGCATGCGCGCGGAAGTGCGCGACAACGCGGATTTCAATTCCGACCGTCTCGACGGCACGGTGCAGGTCTTTCAGCGCTTGCGTTTCGCCGCGGCGCGTGAATTCGAACACGGCTTGAAAGTATTTGTGCAACTGCAAGACTCGCGTCTTTGGGGCGAAGAAGGTTCCAGCCTGAATGCTTTGAACAATGTCGATCTGCATCAGGCCTATCTGCAAATCGACAAGCCTGCGGCATTGCCGTTTGATATTCGCCTCGGGCGGCAGCCATTGTCTTTCGGCAGTGAACGGTTGCTGGGAAAATATGATTGGCATAATATCGGCCGCGCGTTCAATGCGTTGAACGTGCAATGGGGCAGCGCGCAACAGCAACTCAATTTCTGGCTGGCACAAGTGCGCGACCACACTGCGCCGACGGTCGCACGCAATCAAGAATTTGCGGGAGCATACTTCACTTCGCAACGGCTTTTGCCTTTCACTCTCGAGGCATACTGGCTTTTGCTGTATGATGCGCGCAACTTCGAATCGATTGCGAATCCCGCCACGCCCGGGCGGCAAGACGAACCTTCCGAAACTTTGGACGTGCACACCCTCGGCTTGCGTTTGAGCCGCGCGCGCGACCGAGGTCTGCAATTCGATTTTGAGGGCGCCTATCAATTCGGCGGACGCGGGTTTCAGAGCATTCGTGCGTACGGCCTTGCGCTCGAGGCGAGCTATACGCTGGCGTCGAAATGGCGGCCGTCATTGCGCGCCGGCTATGTGCTCGGCTCTGGTGATGAGCAAGTTGATGACAATAGGAGCGAAACGTTTTCCAATCTCTTTCCCAATGCGCACGGCTTCCTCGGCGCGATGGATTATGCCTCGTGGAGCAACATTTCAGCGCCGTATGCCGGCCTCAGTTTCGTCCCCAAAGAAAAGCTTGCGTTCGGGATAGATTACTACCTGCTCGCATTGCACAATGATCACGACGCCTGGTATCGCGCTGGCGGCTTCAACATCGGCACGCCGCAAGAATTCTATCGCAAGGCCGTAGCGGGCGCGGGCAAGCGTTTAGGACATGAGATCGACGTGCATTTGGACTACCTCTATCGCGAGCGCCTCGATTTGAAACTGGGCCTCAGCAAATTTTTCGTGGGAGAATTTATTGAAAAGACGGGCGGCCTGCGCGCAGATGATTCGGTGTGGGGATATTTCGCGCTGGAGGTGAAGTTTTGATTGCAACGTAATTCGCGGAGATAGGTTTCGAGGGGAGATAGGTGTTGAAAGAAGTTTCCCAAAAGCGTAGCATTTGAAGCGACAGTTTAAACATCAGTAATGATACCGCGCTTGGAGAAAATCAATGCGGTCATGGCTGACAACATATACCATGCGATGCTCTTCCGTGAGGCGTCGAGATCAGGCGCCTGCGGCAATGTATTTCAACGGTTCCGGTTTGCCGATGCCTGTGAATGGCTCTCGCATAATCGCTTCGATCAAATCAAACGCCCGCAAAGCGACTTTGCGGTCGATTTCAACCCAGTAACGTAAATCGTCACGAAACTCTGGATGGAATACCGCGTCACGAGCGGCCTTCATTGGCATGCGGTTCTTATTTTTGCCTGCCAAGCCCAACCTCTTGCCGTAGTTTCTTTGTGGTTTGAGGTTTCAGCGTTCGGGCTTGCGCTCTCTTCAAGGCGGTCAGAAGCCGTTTCGCGTTCTTTGGTGAACGCAGCAAATGCGCCGTTTCCGCCAAGCTAGTGAGTTCAGAGGCCGCAATCAAAGCGACGTCGTCGTCGTTGTGCCGACTAATAATCACGACTTCAAGATTGGCGGTGACTTCGTTGCAGAGCTTGGCGAAGTTGGCGCGAGCATGAGCATAGGTTGTTTGGATGGGCATTAATATCTCCGTGATCGTCATTCGTCTCGAAAAGGTTTGGATCGGCCCCGGTTAAGGATTGGAGGCGTCGCTTGCCAAAATCGTACTCAGCACTTCGAGCTCATTTAAGCTCTGTGACGCGAACAGCCAATCAACGCGCAGCCAAAAGCCTGGTACGGTTGATGAGCGAAAAATACCGTTCCCATCGACCGGCATATCTTTCCACTCGCCTTCTTGATTTCGCCAAAAGTGCGCTTGCTGACGCGATAAATCTATCAGCCAATATTCCGGCACACCGAAGGAGGCGTACAACTCTTTCTTGTCTACGGAATCAAGTCTGCGGCTGCCGGGGGAGATGACCTCAATCGCCAAATCCGCGGGCCCTAAAATTTCGGTGCTTTGCAAAAGGTGCAAACGCTCTTTGCGGATAAACATCACGTCCGGCTCCGGCGCGTCTTCATCGCTCAACTTCATGGCGACGCGCGAGCCGACGACCAAGCCCAAATCTTTCTCTTTAACGTAGCTTCTTAAAATGACGACGAGAAAGTGCACAAAATCTTCGTGTTCGATGGTTGCAGGTGAGGCCATGAACATCTCCCCATTAATGAGGTCGGCTTTTTGTTCCCGCACGCGGCTGCAAAATTCGCTATAAGTAAAACGTTCTTTCATCGGCGTTTGGCGGCGCAAGGGGCGTGTTAATAAATCGCTGGTCATGTTTATATCCTTTGTTTGAACAGGAGAAATCTCGGCCATCCCATACATTAAAGCAAGGCAATTTTACTGCCCTCTCCCCGCCAGCATCACGTAAATCGTGTGCAGAATAATTTTCAAATCCATCTTCAGCGACATATTCTCCAAATAAAACAGGTCGTATTGCAATTTTTGCTTCACGTCTTCAAGCGAGGCATCGTATGCGCCCCTAATTTGCGCCCAGCCGGTGATGCCGGGCTGCACGCGCAAGCGTCTCGGGTAAAGCGGAATTTCTTTGCGCAGTTTTTCCACAAAGAACGGGCGCTCGGGGCGCGGACCGACGATGCTCATCTCCCCCGCCAACACATTAATGAATTGCGGAACCTCATCGATGCGCCACTTGCGCATGAAACGGCCGCTGCGCGTGATGCGCGAATCGTCTTTATCTGCCCACTTCGGCCCAGTGAGTTTTTCCGCGTCGGAAACCATCGAGCGGAATTTGATAACGTTGAAACGTCGCCCGTCTTTGCCCATGCGCTCTTGTTTGTAGAATATCGGGCCGCGCGAATCCAACTTGATGATGAGCGCCACGAGCAGCCACACCGGCGCGAAGAGCACGAGAATCACAAGCGACAGCGTGAAATCGAGCACACGCTTGGCGATGCGCTCCCACGTGGGCATGTATTGCGGCAAAATTTCAATGAGCGGAAAACCATAAATCTGATTCGTGCGCGCCTGCCCGGTGATGATGCTGTAAAGATCGGGCACGATCTTGAGGCTGACCGGCAAGCCGTCGGTTTGCGCGATGATTTGCATCAACGCACGCTGATCCTTTTGCTCCAACGCAATCAGCACTTCTTCGATTTGATGCCGCCGCGCGATTTCAGATAATTGCTCTAAGCGGCCCAACACCGGCACGCCTTGAAATTGCCGGCGCCCCTCTTGCGGTTTGATTTCGGCAAACCCGATGATCTGAAATCCGAGCGCCGGATATTTACTCACCTCTTGATACAGCTCGCGCGCTTTGCGGCCCCAGCCTGCAATCAGTGTGCGACGCACACCGATGCCATTCTCAAGCAAGTGCCGTTGAATTGTGCGCACAATCATGCGGCCTGTGGTCACGGCGCCGGCCACGAGCATCCAGTAACTCAACAACAAGATTCTGGTTTTGGGCAGGGGTTCTTGCAAGTCATGCTCCATTTCGAAGGTGAGCAAGTAGATGAGCAGCACGCCCAATCCCACGATTTTGACAACGGCAACGGCTTCATCAAGCCGTGAAGCGGCGTTCCAGGCGCGATACAAGCCGAGCAAAAGAAAGAGCAAAAACCAAAAGGCAAAAATCAAATTGGAGACGGTGAAGGCCGATTCGAAGTTAGTGAGGGAAAACAGCCCCAAGCGCGCGCGCAACTGCGTCCAAATCATGAAGGCCAGCGTGATGGCGACATAATCACTAATGACCACTACGACTTTTTCGATCCACTTGGGAATGGCCGAGCCCCACTTCTTCGCGGTGAGCAATCCCACCAACGTGCCGAAGCCGAAGCCAATGTGAAAGACAAAGAGCAGCGCGGGCACCATCGGCAGTTGCCGCCAGCGCTCATGCCGAACGATTGCGAACGTCATCAATAAATTGCAGACGAGATAGGCGCACGCTGCCAAACCCAGCCAAGTCAAATCGCGCGCCGCGCCGAGATCTGCGCCGCCGGCCAGCAATGCCGCAATGACGAGCAAGCCGAAAGGAATCACATAGTGCGGGCGCAGCAACGCCGGCCGTTTCTTTATGCAATTCGCCCACGAAAAACCATGCAGAAGCGCTTGCCCGAGCAGATGCAGCAGGGTCCCGCGCAACGGCAGCGTGGAGAGCAGTTGCGGGGAGAAATAAAACGTTTGCCCCTTTTGCTGCAGCCGCGCTGCAATCTCATACTCGTTATCCAAAATTTCCTGTTCGAGTATGCCGGCTTCGTGCAACGCCTCTTCGCGATAGACCGCATGCACGCAACCTTCTTCGCGCTCCGATTCCGACGCGCGATCTTGTGTGGCAAGTGGTACGGTCCAATGTGAACCCAGCACCGCAGCATAGGCTTTGCTAGCGTAACTTTTGCCTTGATAAAGCACGCGCCCACCCACGCCCGCACACGAATGCCGGTGCATTTGCAGCACCGCCTGCGCGATGAAGTTTTCTTCCAGCGTGGCATTGGGATGAACGGCGAGCATCAAATTTTCAGTGGGGGGTGTTGCCGTTTGCCGGCGGTGCTTGCGCGGGATTTGCGCCGAACGTTGCCGCACGCGAAAATCCGGATGCGCTTTGCCGAACTCGCGCACGATTTTGCGCAGCGCCGCCGCCGGACTGTCGAGCAGGAAATGTATTTCGATGAGATGATGCGGATAAGTTTGGCGTGAAAGCGAAGCGAGACATTCGGAAAGATGTTCCTGCGCGCCGCGCAACGGGATGGTCACCGTGACTGCAACGTTACCGGACGCCGTGGGAATGACCGGAGAAGAAACACGTTCTTGTGTAACGGCCATGAGCATCCCGCTCCGAGAGGTTAAGCTATACCGGCGGTTTCGACACTGCTGCGCCTTCTCGCACGCTCCTCCACGAGGTCATTCGCGATGTCATTCCGGAGGAATCTTTTTAAGTGCTCGGCACACACTCGAAACGATTACACATTGATTTGCAGAAAGAGCCACGACTCAAAGGCTTTTGTTTATGGCTTGTCGCTGCTCCACCTAGGGTTCTTCTCTGCTTGTTTATCTCACCTTGTCTCTTCGAGCGAGGTGGCTTAAAGCCGAGCGAATCTTCCCGCCGCTTGGCGCATTATTTCAAACAAAGCCTTAGCAGAGTCGCTGCAAAGCAAAGTCATTCAGAAGGATCTCTTTCGCGCGCGGGAGAAACATTCCGAAGAGTACCACCAGTGCTAAAGATGATTCTTCTGAATGACAAAACGAGTGGCCTCGCTTTTCAATGCTCTTCGCGATGCCGCAAACTCTCCGGAATCGAGTTGTTGCCATGGCCGAGCTTGACGATTTTGTGCCTGCCGCCGGTGGTGGCTTTGGTGGCATTGCGCGTATCCACGACGAGCTTGGCCTGCTTCACGATCTCTTGATAGTCATAGGCATCATGATCCGTGGCGATGACCACACAATCCGAGTCGCGCAGCAATTGCGCCGTGAGCTTCTTGGATTTGTACACTTTGCCGTTCACGCGCAGCGTGGGTACCCACGGATCGTTGTACTCCATTTTGCGGCCGCCGCGATTGTAGAGCAGTTCCATTAACTTGATCGCAGGCGAGTTGCGCACGTCATCCACGTTCTTTTTGAACGCGGCGCCGAGCACGAGAATCTTCGCGTCGCGAATGGCCACGCCGTGGTGCGAAAGCGAGCGAATGATCAAATCCAAAACATAATACGGCATATTCTCGTTGGTCTGCGCCGCCAGCTCGATGAAGCTGGTGTGAAAATCATACTCGCGCGCTTTCCAGCTCAAGTAGTAAGGATCGACGAGAATACAGTGGCCGCCGATGCCGGGGCCGGGGCGGAACGGCATGAAGCCGAACGGTTTCGTGGCCGCAGCTTCCACGACTTCCCAAATGTCGACGCCCTCCATGCGATCGCACAACTGGGCCAGCTCATTCACCAGCGCGATGTTCACCGAGCGGAAAATATTTTCGAGCAATTTCGTCATCTCCGCGGCTTTCGGATTCGACAGTTCTTTCACTTCCACCACGACTTTGCGCGTGATGTCTGCGGCGAGCTTCGTGCATGTTTTCGTGACGCCGCCCACCACCACCGG
>JABWAN010001159.1 GCA_013361015.1 Candidatus Zhuqueibacterota bacterium
CTTTGCTCGGCATTTCCTTCTGCATCCATGCAATGTCCGCGCGCATGATGTGCAGCTTCTCCAAAAGCGCGTGCGCCACGTCAGCGTCTTCGATCAAAGCCTTGCCCGCGGCCGGGCGCGAGCCGAGGCTCGGCTCATAGGAATAATTGGAAAAGCTCACCATGACCGCGCCAAATGCGGTGCGGAGAAGGTTGGCAATAACCTCCGATTCCAACCCGCGGACAAATGCCAAGGCATGCAGCACTTGCCTTTCAACTTTCGGGCTGAAGAATGGCAAGCGCGATTTGAGCGGCGGCGGCGCCATATCTGTCGGTGCAGCATGGGTTCGCCAATGCGCGGCATCCTTCTGCATCGCATGCAAAGTAGCATCAAGCTCTGACAATTTGATACGATGCACCGCGAGTTTCGTTCGGGCTGCGAGCGCGGGATAAGGATTGATTTCAAAACCAATCGCGTTGTGTCCGCGCGTGTTTGCCTGTAAAAGCGTCGTTCCGACGCCGCAGAAAGGGTCGAGCACGAGCGCCGCTTTGCGATTCGGCAAATAGGCCGAAATCACATCATCAACAAATGAAGCAGAATAGCCCGCGATCCACGGCGACCAACGGTGAATGGGCAGGCTTTTGTTGTCGGCAAAAGCTGGATCGCGAAAAGCAGTGCTGCCATTCTCATTCGAAACCGTGTTCCATAAATCCGTTTGCGCTTGATTTGAAGGCGAGGAAGACGCCCTCGCAACATGTTTCGGTTTCGGGTAGACGGCTTTTTCAAACTCTGCTTTTTTTTGAAGCACGGGCATAGCACTCCCTCACCCTGATGATCTTGTGAGAAGCTAATTATTCTGCGCACCGTTGTTGATCCACGTTTGAATGGCTGTGACTTCTGCTGCACTCAATGGGGGACGGCCCAACGGCATGATGTTACCCAACGTATTGCCCGCCACTTTCAAATACAACACACTGTTGGCAGCATTGCCCGGACTGACGCGCAGCAACGGCGCATAGCCGCTCGAAGTCACGCCCGTTCCGCCCGCGCCGACCAGAGTGTTGTAGGATTGGCCGCTGGCGAGCGACATGGGCGCGCCCCCTCCCGGATGACAACCCGCATTGACGCACTTTGGCGTGAAGATGTTCGCTTGAATACTCGATAAGGTTGGTTGAATGCCCTGCGGTGGTTGCGTGGGCGCGGGCGTTTCATGCTGGCACGCCGTAAAGAAGCTGATTACGCAAAACAGAACAAGCGCTCCCACACGCGTGGCTGCAGATTTTATTTTCATTTGGTCTCCTGAGATGAAAAGTTGCGATGGAAGTTTTTTATTCCCGTCATGCATGAGGAAACTTCTTAAGCCGAACGATTGCGAGCGCTCAAAAGGGTTCCTGGTGAATGACAACGAATATCAAAACGACGGATAATTCAAAATGCGATAAATGTTGAAGCCGAGCCGCATGTTGCCGTAGCGGCTCGCCGCCAGGAACAGGCAGAAGGCCACGACGCCGAGGACCACCCAGAGGTAGAACCAGCCGAAGGACCGGGTGGTGAAGGCCAGCGCAGCAGCGGCCGC
>JABWAN010000140.1 GCA_013361015.1 Candidatus Zhuqueibacterota bacterium
GGCGCGAGTGATGCGATGCTCGTTTTCGATTTGAGTATTTCAAACAGCAATCGCAAGCTGCGCGCGGTGACCCACGGCAACGGCGTGTATGAACGCAGCCTGCTGCCGGACCCCCCTTCTGAAGTGGAGTCGCCGGAAACGATGGTTACGGATTTTACGCTCGCGCAAAATTATCCCAATCCGTTTAATCCGACTACGAACATCACATTTGCATTGCCGGTGGCGAGCCGCGTAACGCTGACGGTTTTCGATATGAATGGCCGCGTCGTGACTGAGTTGATTCGAAACCAGCTTCGAACCGACGGACGTCACGAAGTGAGCTTTCGTGCAAATGATCTTGCCAGCGGAAATTATTTCTATAAGCTCGAAGCAATACCGAGCAATGGCTCGCAGTCTCCATTTGTTGAAACCAAAACCATGCTCTATCTAAAATAACCGAGAAAGGCGGCCCTACATGAACGCACGAATTTTTTTGAACGGGCTCGTGTTGGTTTGCGTTACTTTGATTCTGGCTGCATGCAAAAACGATTCTCCCACGACACCACCCGAGAATGATGCACCCAAAGGCGCGGGTGATTTTGCCATCAAGAATGGCGAGGTGACCATTGCCGGCACGCTCGATCTCCCTTCGACGCCGGGCCCGTATCCGGTGATGATCTTCATTCCGGGATCCGGCCAAGAGACAAGAGAAGCGGATAGGCCAGTGCGTGATATCTTGCTGCCGCGGGGCGTCGCGTTGTTCAGGTATGACAAACGCGGGCTTGGACAATCAACCGGCGCTTATCAAAACGTCAACCTCCAAAACAGCACGCAGTTGATCCCCGAGCGCGCGAGTGATGTGCTTGCGATCGTGAATTTTCTGGCGACGCATCAGGACATCAATCCGAAACAAATTTTTCTGTGGGGCACGAGCCAGGGCGCGTGGGTCGCGCCGCTGGTCGCGAACCAAACTGATAAAGTCGCTTTCATTATCTGCGTCAACGGCGGCGGCAGCTCGGTGGGCGTCGAGATTTATTATGATGATCTCGCGGATAACGCCTCGCTTTCCATCGAACAACTCACGGCCATGTTGGCGAATTATACCGGCGCGCACGGGTACGATCCGACTGCGGCTTTGCAAGCGCTCAACGTGCCGGCGCTCTGGGTGTACGGCGGCATGGATCGCAGCAACCCGACGTTTTACGATATCACGCAGCTTGAAAAAATCAAACAAGAGCGGAACAAGGACTTCACCGTGCTTTTATTTCCGAACATGAATCACGATTTGATCGATGTAACCACAAGCCAGTTCGATCCGCAATTTTTTCCACAAATATTTGCTTGGGGGCAAAGTAAACTGGGCAGGTAAGACAAGCCCTTTTTTGACAGAAAAATGTATGACAGAAAAATAGAAGCATTGCAATCAGCAGGATGGTGTTAGCCACAGACATTCCGTTAAGCGAGAAAATATTTTTCTGCCCTCCATCTTTCTGTCACTTGAATATTTTTGCATACAGACTTGAGGAAAAGCAATGAGAAAAAGTCTGCGTTCCGTTTTTGCTGCCATAACATTTCTTTTACTCAACGCCTCTTTGCGAGCCGGCGATTCTGCAAGTGAAAAATTCAACTGGGCTGCTGCACACGGCAAAAGTCCCACAAAATTCTCTGCCGCAGATTGGCGGCCCATTATCGACGCGGCGTGGGGACAAGGCTTGCCCACGGCGCAGAAGCTGCAAATTTTCGATCGCTGGTGGAACGAAGTAGATTTGCAATACGGCGCGTTTCATAATTTCGCACCGGACATCTTCGCGCTGCGCGATTATTATCGACCGGAGATCGAAGCGGGCGTGAGCCGCGGGCGGTTTGCGGCGATCATGAACCACTTCACATTCAAGCTGAACGAGCTGCACACCTGGGCCTACGACATCCGCGTGTCTTTCACCACGCTGCGAAAAGGCATTCCGGTTTTTGTCATCGGCCAATGGGGAACCAACCAGCGTTTCGGCGCGGTGTTGACGCCGTTGCCGGATAGCACGTTGCTCGTGTACAAAGCTTTGCCGAATCATCCGCTCGGCCTCGTGCCGGGCGACCTCGTGCTGGGGTATGATGGCGTTTTGTGGAAAGACATTTATCCCACTCTGCTCGCTGCGGAACTGCCGCTGGCTCTCAACATCGTCAATGCCGCCACGGAGGAAGCGAACACGTATTATCTTCTGCAATCCGCCGGGTTGAATTGGCATTTGTTCGACACGATTGATATTGTGAAATACAACACGGGCGATACGCTGCACTTCAGCACGAATCTGCTCGCCAACGAGAATCGCATCATGTGGGGCAGCGAGCAAATCGACGTGCCGGGCGTGAAGTGGCCGGATCGCACGAATGGCCGCCGCGTGAGTTGGGGCGTGATGACGGGCACGAAGGTCGGATACGTTTATGTGACCTCGTGGGCTGCCGATGCGCAGAATACCATACTCGTACAATTCCGCAACGCGGTTGACAGCCTGATGCATCACACCGAAACCGAGGGCATCATTTTCGATTTTCGTTTCAATACCGGCGGCACTGCGCTCGCCCGCGATGGCTTGGTGCTGTTGTTCAATCAAACCGTAGCAACGGTCGGCTTTGATCGTCGCGTGCGCGGCGAAGATCATTTCGCGATGCTACCCGATCCGCAGCGTCCGGCTTCGGTGCTCGTCATTCGCGGCGATCCGAATACGTATTACGACAAGCCGATAGCGATTTTGATTGGGCCGGGTTCGATCAGCGCGGGCGAGTTGGAAGCACGGCGGCTTTCGTTTCATCCGCGCGCGAGAATTTTTGGGAAAGCGGCGGCGGGTGGAAACACCGGTTCCGACAACATCAATCTCGGCAACAGTGATTGGAGCGCGATGCTCGCGACCGGCTCGCAATACGTAGTGAGCACGCACGAGTATCTCGCGCACCAAGCTCTCCAGCCGCACGAGAAAGTTTGGTTCGATCGCGACGACGTTGCGCATGGGGTTGACACGGTGGTGAAGGCGGCGATGGAGTGGATTGCAGAGCAAACCACGAGCGTCGCAGACGAATCTAATGGCACGCTGCCAACGCAAATTGCACTGCGGCAAAATTATCCGAACCCTTTCAATCCGAGTACGGTTATCGAATATCAATTGTCACTGAACAGTGAAGTGAGTTTGATGGTCTACAACATCACTGGGCAGTTGGTGCGGAGGCTGATCCATCGCCAGCAACAAAACACCGGTGCTTATATGATCGCGTGGGACGGCAAGGATGAAAGCGGTAATCCGTTGGTCAGCGGCGTTTACGTGTATCGCCTCGAGGCCGGGGATTGGGTGGATTCGAGAAAGATGATTTTGCTGCGGTGAAGGTATAAGTGTGAATCACCTGTTCGAAGTATCAAGCATCTTGAACTGTCATTCAGCAAGGAATCTTTTTACTAGCTGGAAATACTGCCGGGTGCTTAAAAAGATTCCTCCTGAATGACGGTTGAGATGAAGCAGTATCGCAATTGGCATTGTTAAGAAAACTGGAGACTTGATGAATCGACTTCTTTTGTTGTTCGGAATGATGGTCCTGCTTGTTTCTAAAAACATTCTGGCGCAATCGCTTTCCCAGGCCGAACGCGCGAGTATTGAGCAATACGGCGAGCAGTATGTGCGCGCGCTCAATTCGGGCTCTGCCGAGTCATACGCGAAATCCATCAATTCTATTTTTGCTGTGAGCACGCTTGAGAAAATCGGCCTTG
Source organism: Candidatus Zhuqueibacterota bacterium (assembly GCA_013361015.1). Taxonomy (GTDB): domain Bacteria; phylum Zhuqueibacterota; class Zhuqueibacteria; order Zhuqueibacterales; family Zhuqueibacteraceae; genus JABWAN01. The sequence continues at coordinate 3,728 of JABWAN010000140.1, forward strand.
CGCGCATTCAAAAGCAGATGGAACGAATCAAGCTTGATTTTGGCGCATTGGAATATCATCATTCTGAAATTACAGAATTCAACATGGGCGACGCCATCAGCCGCGTGTTGCATGTTTATGCCAAGCCGTCGGGCGTAACGATGTGGAGAGATTTGCAATTTCGTATTGAAGCGAATCCGCCGCACAAGCTCACCGAACTGGCATTTATCGCGGAAGTTGCCGAGCCGGTGTATCTGCCGAACAGCGCGATCACCGATCCAAACACATTGTCGTGGCTTAATGGTTATATCGACAAGCTGATCGCTGAAAACGATCTCTCCGGCAGCGTGTTGATTGCCGAAGGTGAGCGCCTTGTATTCGAGCGAGTCTATGGATTTGCAGATGCGAAGCGAGCGATGAGGATTACCGACAACACGCGATTCAATCTTGGCTCAGGCAACAAAATGTTCACAGCGCTCGCCATTGCGCAGCTTGTTGCCGCCGGAAAATTGAACTACAGCGATCCTCTCATCAAATTCTTTCCTGATTTCCCGAAACGCAAATTTGCCGGGAAGGCGACGATTCATCATTTGCTTTCACATACCTCCGGCGTCGGAGAGTTTTGGACGGATGAATACCAGAAGCATTGGCATGAAATAAAATCGCTGCACGATTATCTGCCCTGGATTTACAAAGCCGGCATCACATTCGAGCCGGGCAAGGAATTTCATTACAGCAACTCGAATTTTCTGCTCGCGGGTTTGATCATCGAACAAGCGAGCGGTATGGATTATTACGATTACGTCCGGCAAAATATTTATCAACCGCTCGACATGACGGCAACAGATTCATATTTTAGGAACGACGGCCAGGTGGTTTTGGCCGCTCCGCTTAAGCGCGAGGAGAAAGGTTGGGTGATTGCGAATCAAGGTTTGCGTGGCAGCTCTGCGGGCGGCGGCTATTCCACGACGCGCGATATGTTGAAATTCGCGCGCGGGCTGGTTGCGGGCAAGATTCTTTCCAAAGAAAATTTGAGCACGATGCTCGCTTCCAAAACTCGCGGCTTGGCCGAGGCGACCGACTACGGCTACGGTTTCATTCTCTCGAACGAAGGGAACGTGCCCTCCTATGGCCACGGCGGAATTGCGGCGGGCGTGAATTTCGAATTTCGCCATTTCCCGCAACTCGATTTGACGTTTGTGATTTTTTGCAATCAAAACAACGGCGCGTATGATGATTTGCGCAAGAATATCATCAAGCTGATTACGGGCGCGCGGTGAACAACAACCTCATGCGGAATCTTCCTCGTAGCGCGTTGCGCTTCACACCAACATTTCTTCGACAGCGAAAGTGACCTGCAAAATCAACCTAAACGAATATAGTCCTGCCATTCAAGAAAGCCTCATCGCAATGACTTCACGAATCTGCCTGTGCGTTTTGTTGGCGGCTTGTGCTCTGCGCGCCCAACAACCGCCATCTCCAAATCAAATTCTGCCTGCCGGTTCTCAACTCATCACCATCGGCGAAACCGTTCGGCTTGAGTCGAAACACCTGCACGAAACACGCGACATTCACATTGCGCTACCCTCGTCATATTCCTCAACGAAGCAACGTTTTCCCGTCATCTATGTCCTTGATGGGGAAGCGTACTTTCTGTCAGCCGTAAGCGCGGTGAATTTCATGACCACCGCCTCGCAGATTCCACAAATGCCCGACGTCATCGTTGTCGGCATTCCGAATGCGAATCGGAATCGGGACATGCCAGTACCACAAGAACTCAGCACCGGCGGGGCGGATAGATTTCTCGCTTTTCTCGCCGACGAGCTTGTTCCATTCGTCGAGCAGAACTATCGCACACATCCGTTGCGCGTGCTCATCGGGCATTCACAGGGCGGTCTTTTTGCAATGTATGCGATGGTCAAGCATTCGAGCGCATTTCAATGGTATCTCGCTTCGGACGCGCCGCTGTTTGGCGCGACTGCGCCGTTGCTTGAACAAGTCGTCGCGCTCGTGCAAAGGCCGGATTATCGGGGGCGTTTGGTGAGCGTCGAACGCCAGCTTGGTTGGCAAAATAATTGGCCGAAGCTGGAGTCAAGCAAGAATGCGAACTTTGTTAGTGCGCGCATCGAAATCACCGACGAAACTCATGAGACGATGATCTACAAAGGGATTTACGAGGGATTGCAGCAGCTCTTCTTTGATTATGCGCCGGAGCAGCGTGATTGGCCGCTCGACAAATTGGATGCGAAGTATGCCGCACTCTCGAAGGCTTATGGCTATGCTGTGCCAATCCCGCAAGCCGTCTTGTTAACCAGCGTTCGTTTGCATGCGATGCAAAGACATGGCGAAGAGGCAAAGTTGCTGCTGCAACGCGCCGTTGCGCTTTACGGTGAATCAGCACAGACGCAAAAGTTATTCGCCGAAGTGGATGAAGCCATCAAGAAAGGCCCGCCGGATTCGCGCGTTGAAGAGTTGCTCAACGCGCCGCGGCCGAGCGCGGAAGGTATCAAGCCATTCTTGGGAGTCTGGACGGGAAGATTGGAGGTGCCGAATGGCGTGCCGATGGATATTGAATTGCAAATTAACGTCGTCGATGAGAAAATCCACGCCCAAAGCAAGATGCGCGGCCCTAGCGGATTTGAGATGGGCGCTGCGCCGGATTTCTTGCGCGTGCTTGCTGATGGCGCTTTGCAATGGGGCCGGAAAAGCGGACGGTCCGGTGGTTTGTATGTTTCCACTGTGCGGCTGATTGATGCCAATACCTTGCAAGGTGAAGAAGAATTGATTGGCGTTGAGCCGCCGCCGGGTCTCAAGATGCCGCCGCCGAATATAATTGTGCTCAAACGGCAGGTCGCTTTAAATTGAAATCAGTCTCTACTTTTTTGAATTCGAAAAAAATCATGAGGAAAACGTTGAAACAGATTTTTATGGGAATCCTTGCTGGAGCAACGACGCTCTTTGCGCAAGAACGTTTTAAAGATGACTTCGAGCGCGATCTTTCCGGCTGGCAGCTCATCGGCAGCCATGCGATTCGACTCATCAATTCGAATGATCCAGCGCATGGCAAAGTGATGCAACTCGAACCGGACGGCGCAGTGTATGCGCTGATCAAAAACTCCGACCGCTGGGGCAGCGTGCGCGTGGAGGGCGAAGTGCTCTTTCCCGACGACGGCGACAACTACATGGGTTTGATCTACACCTATACGCAACGCGAGACACGCACGGATTTCGGGAGCATTTATATCAAAGGCAACGGCAGTTATGTGCAAGTGAATCCCTGGCGCGACGGCAATGCGGGGCGGCTCTTGTACAACGAGTACACGGTGCGTTTGACCGGCGAAGAAGCCATTCGCGTCAATGTCTGGCATCGCTTTAAAGCTGAAATCAAAGACAACGTTTGCCATTTTTATGTCGGCGATATGAACACGCCGAAAGTCGGGTTTGATTTGTTCGAGCATGCTTCGGGTTTCATCGGCTTCAAGCCTCGCATCGTGGGCACGCCGGTTTGGCTCGACAATATCAAAGTCACGGCGATTGAGCGCTTGAGTTATCCGGCGACGAGAGTTCCTGAGTTTGCTTACGCGCCGGATTCTTTGATCACCAAGTGGGAGGTGATTGGCCCTCTGCCGAAACCGATCACTTCGATTGACCGCGCCGGAGATGCAACATCAACGAAAGTTGTTGCCGAGAGCACGACATACATTTGGCAGCCGTTTGCCACGGACGCGCGCGGCGCCGTGATCACCGGAAAAATTACTGAATACAACGGCAACAAACCGGTGGCATACTTCCGCACGCAACTGCGCGCCGAGGCGGAGAAAACAGTGAACCTGCATATCACCACCCTCGACGAGTTGGCGCTGTTCATCAATGGCCGCTTCGAAGGTTTTATCAATCGCGACGGCTACGTTTCCGGCGAAAACGATTGGAACGCCTGGTTTGATTTTTGGCAGAATCCGAAACATGCCGGCGCCAGGGTCACGATTTCGCTCAAGCCTGGGTTGAATCAAATCGTGCTGCGCACTCGCAACGGCCAGTTTGCCTCAGGTGGATTTTTTGCGCGGTGGGAAAATTAACTAATGAAAAAAGTTGCTGACATGAACAATTTTCGTGGTTTCGCATTATTTATCACGGCAGTCATTTACCTTTCAAATCTTTCAGTGGTGCTTGCGCAAAAAACAGTGACGCAAGAAACTCGTGTCGTCATTGAAAGCGACGTCTGGAAGATTGTCGGCGACCTGCTCATCCCAAAATCAGAAGGCGCAATTCCTGCGGTCATTCTTCTCAATCGCGCGGCGGGAGAGAGAAGTGAATATCGTTCTCTGTGCGCACACTTAGCGGAGATGGGCATCGCTTCATTGCGTATTGACCTGCGCGGCCACGGCGAGAGCATTAACAAAGGCAAGTTCGTTCCGTTTGATTCAACAAGCAGAAAATTGATGATCGAACCTTCGCACGAAGATGTGACCACAGCTTTTCGTTATTTGAAATCGGTTGCGGGCATTGATTCGCAAAGAATCGGTTTTGTCGGCGGAAGCTACAGCGGCGAGATGATGGCGATTGCCGCAAGAAAGAGCGGTTATGGAAAGGCGTATGTCGCGCTTTCGCCTGGTTCATTCAGCGATGAGTCGATGGAATTGATCGATCGCAGCGGCATCCCGTGGTTGTTCATCAAATCAGCCGACGAGAAAGCACCGCCAATGAAAGATTTGTTCACGATCTTGCGCGAGAAAAGCCGCAAAGCTCAGATCATCGAGGTTGACGGCACTGAGCACGCCAGTAAAATTCTCGGCGCGCATCCCGAAGTCGCGGGAATGATTGCTGTGTGGTTCAAACATCAGCTTGAATAGGATGCCATCGGAATGAGAAAAGTAATGTTGAAGCGTTTAGGTTCAAGAGCGATCACGCTGGGATTGCTTTTGGTTTGCCATTTCGCGGCTTTCGCGCAACCCCTTGTCTCTGTTTCGAATTGCTCGACGTACAGTATCGACGAACGCAAGCTTTACGCGTGCGTTTATGGCAATGGCCCCGTCACCGTCGTGCTCGAAGCCGGCATGCGCGAAGACTCGCGGGCTTGGCGTTTTGTGATTGAGGGCTTGTCGAAATCGGCCACTGTCATTGCGTATGATCGCGCGGGGATGGGGCAAAGTGATGCGGGTGCTGCGCCCAGAACCTCCGAGAAAATTGCGCAGGAGCTAAAACTCTTGCTGGAGCATCTGCACGCTCGCGCGCCATACATTTTGGTTGGGCACTCGGCAGGAGGGTGGCATCTCAGAACGTTTGCGCATTTCTATCCGGAGGCGGTGGCGGGACTGGTTTTGATCGACAGCCCGCATGAAGATTTCGAAGCACGCCGGGATGAGTTGCTCACAACTGAAGAACGCGAGCAACGGAAGGCGATGCTCGCGGAATCGCGCGCGGGCTTGCCGGAAGCGATTCGGCTGGAATATGAAGGCCTCGAACAGAGCCGCGAGCTTTATCCGAAATTGAAACTGCCGCGTGATCTTCCCTTCGTTGTTCTCGCCGCCGGTCGTCATCAATGGCTGCCCGAACGCAACGCACAACAACAGGAAGAGATTTGGCGCGAGTTGCAGGGCAAGCTGGCGGCGCGCAATGCCACCGGCAAGCTCATCATCGTTGCGGACA
>JABWAN010001160.1 GCA_013361015.1 Candidatus Zhuqueibacterota bacterium
GTTCAAGAAATGATTGCGGGCAATCTTCTTCCACCCAACTCGCCGTTCGGCTGTGCGCCAACGGTTCTTTGCAGAAATAATCTCGCACGTAGTTGCGCACCATATTCAAACACATGGATCGCAAATAGGCAAAGATGGAGCTTTCATACTGCATTTCCACGCCGCACAATACGCGGCAATCATTGCGAAACAGACGATAAAAGATCTCATTCACCACATCATCGATCATGTCGCGCATCATGGCGCTATAGCTTGCTTTTCCCAAATCGTAAACCGCTTGTGATACCGTGTGTCGTATGAAAGGCTTGTAGCGCGCGACGAATTCATTTTGAATGGGGCGATTGCGGGGAGATTTAGCCATGGCCTGTATCAATTCTTGGTGTTTCATCTTGGCGAGTGTGGCTTGATCCAAAACCTTTGCCATCGAGACCCTCCGTTTCGTTTGATACGATTGCGACTTCGACCGTTGCAAGATTGCACCTGTCCTTCGTTTTTACAAAAGTCATTCCACTTCCCGCTTGACCAGCGTCGCCTAAACGTACAACAGAAACAAAGCCTGACTTGATCCGATTCCTATTGTGTGTGGACTTGAATCAACAATATCTCTCAAAATCTCTACAATTTTTTGGGAAATGCGCCACCAGCCAATAAAAATTTGATGAAGAAGTTCACACAAGCTGTGAAGAAGAGGTGCAGAATGCCTTGGTGAACAGAGGATGGAAATTTTGTTTAATAGAATACTGTGACATTCATGTCGTGAAGAAACAGTGCATGCGACATAAATGTCGGATACAATCGTACCCGCAACGAGTAAAAAAACACTTTTCACGGCTTACCAAAGTTCAGAACCCGATCAAGGATGCACTCCTGGGGATGATTTTTTCGCATACCGAAAATCAGTATCGCGATAGGCACACGCGCTACTTTTTGAATCATCACTACACTCGACCTCAGACCAGACTCTCTCAGGCGTTACCCATATATTCCGTCCCTCGGCTTGACTTTGCGGGGAGATTTGTTTATCATTTGCCCGCAAGAGGAGCAATTTCGCCCTTTAGGATAGCCAATGCGCTAAGCCCACCCATTGCTCTGGCCTTCCACCCCAGCGCCAAGGAAATCTTTTGAACTCTTGCAATGGCACGTTATAGATCGCAGCATAACGCAAACGACCAGTTATGATCGAAAAAAAAGCCATCCGCAAAAACGGCGCAGCGATGGATAAAATCCAGGCGGTGCGCGACCTCATTGCCGGCCCGCAAATTCAAGCGCTCGAAGAGAAGGTCGAGAAACTCTCGCGGCAAGTTGGACAACTGCTCGCCCAAAACCACAACGAACGTGCGGAGTACGCTCAAAAGCTTGCACAACTGCAGGCCGACTTTGATGCCCACATGGAACGCATGGTTCGCCGGGCCGCGCGACATCGTGCGCGCACGACCCTAAGGCTCAATCATGTCGTGCGCGAGCTGCAAAAAGTTACAAAGCAATTTGCCGCTGAGTACGAAGGCCGCGTCGCATTCGCCAAAACCATGGCTTCCCTTGCGCGTCAACTGCG
>JABWAN010001161.1 GCA_013361015.1 Candidatus Zhuqueibacterota bacterium
CCAATTCGGAGAATGGGCCGTCGTGCTCGTAGCTCGGGAATGAAGCATATTTCTGCGAAATGAACGCGTTCATGAACGCCTCGTGCATGACCGTGAACATATTCAGCGAGACCGGCACGTAAATGTTCGCCTCACTCGGATGAAACCGAAACCACACGTTGCGATAGCCCCACACTTTAATATCGCTGCGGCCCGCTTGGCTTTCGTAACGCTTCAGCGCTGCGGTGATGGCTTGCAAAACTTTGTAGTGTGTGTCCGGCCCGCTGGCTTCGGGGTCGAGCGCGACGGTTACGACGTCGGGTTTGACCTTTTGCAGCGCTTCCAATACCGGACGCACGTCGCGGCTCTCGGTCGGCTCTTCCGTGAAAATATCGCCGGTATAAAAACCCAAACGCAGGTGCATCACGTTGGAGCAATTCCAGCCGAAGTAGCCCCACAAACACTCCGCTTCCCACTCGCGGCACATGCCCTTGAGACGCTGAATAAAATCCGGATCTTTCTTGCCGGGATATTGTGTTTCAAAATAATGTTGCAACTCGGCCGTGCGATGCTTCAAGTTGTTCAAATCGTGCTCATCGAACAACTGGATGAGATTCCGCAAGAGCCGTCGCGCCGTGCCTTCGTCTTTCACCACCTCACTCGCGCTCGCCACACCGTCGAGGTAGCGCCACACGTCGCGATTGCGGCCGGTCTCATTGTCTTCGTCGAAATAGCCGCTTTGCATAAGCCCGGCAAACTCCGCAGTATCGATGAACTTGTACAGGCGCTGCATGTGCCCAAGCATGTATTGATTCGTCACGGCAGTGAAGCCCCCGGTTAGGCATGCGAAGAAATGCGTGTTGCTGGCATCGCGCACGTGGCGCACGACATACGGCAAGTAGCCCAGCATGATGTCGTCATGATGCGGCTCGGTATGCAGGAAACGCGTGTGGTTGAGTGTTTGCGCGCCTTTTTCAATCTTTGCGATCAGATGCGTGCGCACCATCTGCGCGAGGTCTTGCCAACTCTCCGAACGCTTGTTGAGCAACTCCGCGGCGAGACGATCAGCCAAAAAATCTTTTTGCTCAAGGTCGATGAGCCGCTTGCGTTTTTTGAACGCGAGGTCGACGATGACTTTCTCTGCGTCTTCGTCGCTCGCGCGTTCGAGATTTTTGAGCAGATGAAATTGCCGTTCGGTGAGCAGCTTGGCCGCGCCCTGCGTGAGGTAAAAACGCGCGTTCGGAAGATTTTGCAGCACGCTCGCGGGATAGAGAATGTTCTTCTCGCTTTGCACTGCCGAGGCGATAATGCCGGCCTTCGCTTCGCCTGCGGCAATGATAATCGCCGCGCAATTCGGATTGTAGGTGATCGTGCCCAAACCGATGGTGATGACCAGGCGCTTGCGCGAAATTTCAATGCCGCCGAGATCGGTCGCGGCTGCGGCTTGGGTTTCATAATTCGTGGGCGTGAGGCGCGTGGTGGAATGATGATCGGATCCGCAAACATTGAAACCGATGTGGCCGTCCGGGCCGATTCCGCCGAGAAAGAAGCCGATGCCGCCCAGCGCGCGAAT
>JABWAN010001162.1 GCA_013361015.1 Candidatus Zhuqueibacterota bacterium
AGCATGATAAGCGCTTTTTATCTCTGCAGCTTTTTGCAATTCCACTTCCTGACGCGCAGTTTCTGCACGTAGCGCGTGCGCTTGTGCCTCCGCAGTTTGCGCGCGCAGCTCGGCTTCACGCATACGCGCGCGCGCGCGTTCCTTGCGCAAAACACGTTTGCGTTGCACGCGATCAACGCCCAAAGCGCCCGCGGCGAGAAGCACCCCGTAACTGGCGTATGCCCACCAGGTGCGATACCACGGCGGCAGAATTCGAAAGACGTAAACATCCTCGCGGCTCACGTGTTGATATGTGTTCCGTGCGCGCACGTGAAAACGATATTCGCCTTCGAACAGATTGGTGTACTCTTTTTGCGTGACTTTCGTCCAGTCCGACCAACCTTCATCATAGCCCGCAAGGAAGGTTTGAAATCGATTTTCAGATTCCATGGCAAAACTCGTGGCGCTGTATTCAAAACGAAGGGCATTGCGGCTGTAAGGCAGGACCACTATCTGCGTGTCTTCCGCTACGGAGCTTTCTGCCAATTGCAATTTAGGTGCGCCGCCGAAGATTGAGGAGGTCTCGCTGGTTTTCACACGCCGAATGAGTGCCGCGAATTCTTGCGCATTCGAAGTTGGAATATTCGCATCATAACGCAATAGACCATCCGGTCCGCCAAACCAGGTAATGTCGTTCTTCTCAGGATAAATTGCCCAAATTGGAGCTTTGGGAAAACGCTGCGCGGGCATTTGCATCCAAACAAAAGCGCCGGAAGGTTGCTGCTCCGCATAATTGATCTCCGCGGCTTCTTCGGAGCCTAGCCAAACGTTGCCGTGATGATCTTCAACTACGACTTCGACATCGCGCGAACCGTCGGCAAAACCACCGCCGAACGTGGAGTCCCGGTGAAAAGTATGTTGCGTTTCGTCATAACGAAACAGACCCTCGTCACTGGTAAAGACCGGATGACCGCCCGCAGAATAGACACCGACCCAGCCGCGCGGCAAGCCATGGCGATAATCAAAGCGCTCAACTTGCACGGCGCGCAACGGATCATTGGCGAATGCCACACGCAGGACGCCTTGAGATTCCGTTCCCATCCAAAGCTGGCCTTGCGCATTTTCTTCGATACTCCAAATCGGTTCGTGAATTCCGGCCACGCGGCCTTCGTCGAGCCAATGTCCGTGCTCGTAACGCAACACGGCCAGCCCGTCATATAGCCCAATGAACACACGGCTGGAATCGCGAGACGAGCGATAAAGCGTTAATGCGGCGAAGCCGCCGCTGACCGATTCTTTCATGAACGCAGCCGTATCGTCCGTAATTTGATAAACGCCGAAAGGCGTTGCCACCAGCAACGCGTCACGCACGGCAAGCAGCGACCAACTTTGTGCTTGAATTCCTCGCACTGGCATAAACACTGGTTGCTGTGACTGCACCTCGTAATTCCGCGCGCCCGTTCGCGCCGCGTTTTGGTGCGTTTGCAAATAATAAACACCTAAGCCGGTGGCGATATAAAGCCGGCCGCGATGCCGGAGTATCGAGGCCACAAAATCTTTAATACCC
>JABWAN010000141.1 GCA_013361015.1 Candidatus Zhuqueibacterota bacterium
CTACGTCATGGAGCTGCTCGACGGCCTGGACCTGCGCGCCCTGGTCGAGAAGCACGGTCCGGTGCCGGCCGGACGCGCCATCCACATCCTGAGCAACGCCCTGCACAGCCTCGCCGAGGCCCACGACCGCGGTCTGGTCCATCGCGACATCAAGCCTGGCAACCTGGTCTTCATCGAAGACGGGCATCTCATCAAGATTCTCGATTTCGGCCTGGCACGCTTGCATCAATCCCGACAAACCAAGCAGGACGTTAACCTGACCATGGAAGGCAGTCTCATCGGGACGGCCGATTATCTGGCTCCTGAACAAGCCGTGGATAGCCATGCCGTGGACGTGCGCGCGGATATATACAGTTTGGGTTGCACGTTCTACTTCATTCTTTCAGGTCAAGCTCCCTTTGGCGACGGCTCGCACAATCCGGATCAAAAACTAGTGGTGAAGAACGCGACCTTTGACGGCGCCACGGAATTCCGGCTCGCGCGCAATCATCTCGATGGCGCGTTCTATTTGTTGAATTGCACTTTCTCCGAGAAGATGCTTGACCAACCGTTTTATCGACCCGAGAGCAGTCCGGCGCCGTACAAATGGGGCCGGCGCGACTATTTCCACAACTGCGTGCGGCCGGTCGGAAATTTCGAGTGGCATCAAGACAATTTGCACACGGCTCCGAATGCACCAAAGCCGGCAGAGATTACGCCGGCGTGGACGTTCGCCGGCGTTTGGAACCCGGAAGCGACTCTGCCCTCGGTTTTGCCCATGGCGTTTTTGCCGAAGCCGGACAACAATGAAACCCGCGTTGCGCTTGCACCAGAACTCATTTGGGTTGCGGGCAGAAATGCCAACGCGCACAAAGTCTATTTTGGTGCGAGCCTTCCTCTACCGCTGGCAGAAGAAGTAACTGAACCATATTACCGGCCGAACCAGCTTGAACCCGATACGATTTACTATTGGCGCGTTGATGAAGTCACAGAAAAAGGTGTGGTCGAAGGCAAAGTCTGGCAGTTTCGGACTCTTTAGAGGCATTTTGCTTTCAACAGAATGAAGGAAGTGAGCATATGGCAAATCTTTGGTTGCGAATCGGGCGTTATTGCTGTGGTGTGTTGGTTGCGCTCGTTTTGTTAGCAAGCTCCACGCTGGTGTCCTGCAAAGACGGCGCACATTCTCCCAAAACGTTGGTGCAGCAAGACCTGCCGTGGTCCGTGCGCATGGCGGAATCTGAAATGCACCGCCGCGGCGATTCGTTTTTGTTCAACGACAGCACGAAGACATCGTGGGTTTACGAAACTGCGGTCTTTTTGAAAGGTCTCGAGCAAGTGTGGCGGAGGACCGGTGATGACAAATATTTTGCGTATATCAAACAGGTGGTGGACTCGTATGTCGAGCCGGAGGGCAACATCAAAACGTATGAACAGGAAGAATACAACCTCGACCACGTGAACCCCGGCAAATTGCTACTGGCATTGTACAATGCGACGCGGGCAGAAAAGTACAAGAAGGCCGCGTTCCTAAACATGCAGCAACTTGAAACGCAACCGCGCACGAAGGAAGGCGGTTTCTGGCACAAGAAGATTTATCCCTGGCAAATGTGGCTCGACGGCATCTATATGGGGTCGCCGTTTTATGCCGAATTCGCCAAAATTTTTGAGCGCCCCGAAGCATTCAATGACATCGCGAACCAAATCATTTTCGTCGCCAATCATACGCACGATCCCAATACCGGCCTCTTTTATCACGGCTGGGACGAGAGCAGGCAGCAGCGTTGGGCGGATCCGGTCACGGGCTGCTCGGCGAATTTTTGGGGCCGCGCCATGGGATGGTATGCGATGGGCATTGTCGATGTTTTGGATTTCATGCCGCGCGAGCAGCCGCAGCGCGAAAAGATTCTGGCGATTCTCCGTGAGCTTGCGCAAGGTGTGCGAAAGTATCAAGACGAGAAAACCGGCTTGTGGTATCAAGTGATGGATCAGGGCCCGCGCCCGGGCAATTTTTTGGAAGCCTCCGCCTCCACGATGTTTGTTTACGCCCTTGCCAAAGCAGTACGCAATGGCTATCTTGAAAACGAGTTTCTCGCCGTTGCCAAGAAAGGCTATCAAGGCATCCTCGAAAATTTGATCAAAGTAGAGCCGAACGGCTTGGTGAATCTCACACAAGTTTGCCAAGTCGCCGGGCTGGGCGGCAATCCGTATCGCGACGGCTCGTATGAATACTATGTGAGCACACCCATCGTGAGCAACGATCTCAAAGGCGTGGGGCCGTTCCTCATGGCCAGCGTGGAAATGGAACGCTTGCAACAGCCGGATAAGAAGATGGAGTAAGGCAAAAAGCGGGCGGGATCGTTGCTCTTGCGCGCATCCTGCAAATAGCTTTTGACGTTTTGTGCTACACGTGCTTTGTCAATCGCATATCCAAAGGAATAATCTCAAAATGACCATGACCGCAAAAATCTTCAGCAGCACTCGCGTGCAGGCATGCAAGCTCGGCGGCCTTTGCGCCTTGATGATGGGCCACCTGTGCTGCTCGCCCAATGATCCACTCAAACCAGCCTATCCTGAAACCATAACGCTTACCGTAAAAAATCCGGCTGCGTTCGCGCGCAAAGACGCAGGGATTGTTTTAGAAATCGCAAAGCTCAAAGCCCAGGCGCCAAGTTTTAATGACAAGGCATTTGTCGTTTTGCACGGCGCACAGGAACTGGCAAGCCAAGCGAACGATCTCAACGGCGAGGGCAGCGCCGAGCAGATTGTGTGCGTCGCGGATTTTGCGGCGAACGAGTCGAAGACGTTGAGCGTGCGCTACGCTCAATCCGGAGAGCGGATGCGCAAATATCCCAAACGCACGCAAGCCGAACTCTCTCACAAAATCGGCGGCCGCTTTGTTAATCGCAAATATGAAGGCGGAACGTTTCAAAACGTGCGGTCGTTGCGGGTTCCGTCCGAGCATACCGATCACTCGTTTTATATTCGCTACGAAGGCCCCGGCTGGGAGTCGGACAAAGTCGGCTATCGTTTCTACCTCGATTGGCGCAACGCGATCGATATCTTTGGAAAGAAGACGCCGAGCATGGTTTTGCAGAACGTCGGACTGGACGGCTTTGATTCGTATCATGAGATGTCGGATTGGGGTATGGATATCTTAAAAGTCGGTGATGCGCTTGGCCTCGGCACACTGGCGCTGTGGTATGAATGCAACGCCCATCGCATTGCGCAACCCGACAGTGTGACTTGCGCGATCCTTTCGAATGGCCCGGTGCAGTCGCAGATTCAAACGCATTACTTTGGCTGGAAGGTGGGCACGGGTGCCTATAATGTCGTTTCGAATCTGTCCATCACCGCGGGAAGTCGTTTGACCAAACACGCGGTTGCGATTGACGGCGATCCGCAAAACTTGTGTACCGGCATTGTCAAGCTCGACAGCACGGTGATGCTCAAATCGCCGCAAGCGAATACGGATTGGGCTTATCTGGCCACCTATGGCAAACAGAGTTTGGCGAACGACAAGCTCGGGATGGCGGTGTTGTATCGCAAAAGTGATCTGATCGAAGTGAGCGAAGATGAGCACAGCCACGTGCTCGTGCTCAAACCGGAGCACGGGCAATTGACTTACTACTTTCTCGCGGCGTGGGAAAAGGAGCCGGGCGGCGTGCAAACCGTGGAAGAGTTTGAAACCTACCTCAATCAGACCGTTGCAGAATTGCATGCACCGTTGGTGATGGAATGAGATAAATATTCACATAAAGGATCATTGTCATGAAAACTTTGCCTGCCATCGATCCCGTTCGCGCGAAGAGCCTGAACACTTCCGAGCTGCGCGAAGCTTTTCTGCTCGAAGATTTATTTCAACCCGAAGCCATAAAACTTGTGTACTCTGAAAACGACCGCGCCGTGATCGGTGCGGCAGTCCCGGTGAAAGAAATGTTGCCGCTGCAAGCCTCCAATGCGCTGGCCGCAGACTATTTTGCCGAACGCCGCGAAATCGGCGTACTCAACGTCGGCGGGTCCGGCCGCATTACCGTTGACAAAAACACGTTCAATCTCGCGCATCGCGATATGCTTTACATCGGCAAAGGCGCGCGAGAAATTGTCTTCACTAGTGACAAGAATGCCGAGCCGGCGGCCTTTTTTCTTTTGAGCTTTCCCGCGCATCACAACTATCCAACCACGCTCATGCGCTTTGCCGAAGCGCAAGCGGTTCATCTCGGCACGCCGGAGGGCGCGAACCAGCGCACGATTTACAAGTACATTCATCCCGGCGGCATTCAAAGCTGCCAGTTGGTAATGGGCTTCACGCAATTGAAAAGCGGTTCCATTTGGAATACCATGCCGCCACATACACACTCCCGGCGCATGGAAGTTTATCTGTATTTTGACGTGCCGGAAAACGCGCGGGTGTTTCATTTCATGGGGCAGCCCGAAGAAACGCGCCATCTCGTGATCGCCAATCGGCAAGCGGTGATTTCACCAAGCTGGTCGATTCACTGCGGCGCGGGCACGGGCGCTTATTCTTTCTGCTGGGGCATGGGCGGTGAGAATCAGGCCTTCGATGATATGGATGCGGTGCGCATGGAACAGTTGCGATAACAAAAAGGTTTGTAGTGATGCCTTCAGGCATTCTTGCTTGGATGTGAGCACGACGCCTAAAGAGTTTTGACTTTCAAATTCGGTAATTTTCGCCACTCCAAACTCATCCCCCCTGCCCCTTTCTCTTGGGAAGAGAAGGGGGAGCGCAGATTCGAAGTTTTGAAAGTCCCCTTCTTTTTTTAAGAGAAGGGGATTTAGGGGATGAGTTCTGATTTGGCGATTAGCGATTTTAATGTCAAATTTGATAAGCCGTTACTACAAACGCTATTTTCGATGAAAGGCATTGTTACATGATCTTGGACAAATTCAAACTCACCGGCAAGGTCGCGATTGTCACCGGTTCTTCGCGCGGACTCGGTCAGGGCATGGCTCTCGCCCTGGCGGAGGCCGGCGCCGATATCGTGCTGGTCGACCGAAGCGATGCAACGGCCTCGTGCCAGGCCGTCGGAAAACGCGGCCGGCGCTGCTTAAATCTCACCGCCGACTTGAGCAATTCAGATTGTGTTGCCGACATCGTGCGCGCTGCGATTGAGAAGTTCGGAGCAATCGATATTCTCGTGAACAACGCCGGCATCATTCGGCGCGCCCCCCTGCTGGAATTTCCGGAGAAAGACTGGGACGAGGTGATCAACGTCAATCTGCGCACGCTGTTCTTTCTCAGCCAGGCTGTGGCGCGAGTGATGGTCGAGCAAGGCCGCGGCGGCAAGATGATCAATGTCGCTTCGTTGCTTTCGTTTCAAGGCGGCATTCTGGTTCCATCATACACTGCTGCGAAAAGCGCGATTAAGGGATTGACCCATGCGTTTGCCAACGAGTTGGCGCGCCACAACATCAACGTGAACGCCATCGCTCCCGGCTACATGGCCACGGATAACACCCAAGCGCTGCGCGAAGACCCCAAACGCAGTGCTGATATTCTCGGACGCATTCCGGCGGGCCGCTGGGGCACGCCCGATGATTTAATGGGTGCGGTGGTTTTTCTGGCCTCGGAGGCGTCGAATTACATGCACGGACACACGCTGGTCGTTGACGGCGGCTGGCTGGGCCGCTGATGCCGCACGGATTTTTCTCATGACAAAAAGGAGTTCTATGAAACCGCTTGCTGCTGAAAAAGAAGTTCCCGTCACGCAAACTGGAAAAACCAAAGTCGGCTACTTTCGCTGGGTGGTTTGTGCGTTATTGTTCTTCGCCGCAACAATCAACTATATCGATCGCCAGGTCATCGGCCTGCTAAAAAACACGCTGCAGGAGGAGTTCAAGTTCAGCGAGCTCGACTACGCTGCAATCGTTTTTAGCTTCCAACTGGCCTACGCCATCGGCCTTCTGATTGCTGGACGAGTCATGGACAAGCTGGGAACGCGAAAAGGTTTTGCGCTCGCCCTTGTCATTTGGAGTATTGCTGCCGTTGCGCATGCCGTCGCCAATCTGTTCCCTGATTTGCAGGTGCCCTCGGTCTTGATAAATCCGCCCTCAATCGTAATGCTCACCGGCGCGGCGGCAGGCTTCGCATTGGCGCGTTTCGTTCTCGGTTTGGGTGAAGCCGGCAACTTCCCGGCCTCGATCAAAACCGTAGCGGAATGGTTTCCCAAAAAGGAACGCGCGCTCGCCACCGGCATTTTTAACTCCGGCACCAACGTCGGCGCTCTCCTCACACCGATGATAGTGCCATGGATTGCCTTGCATTGGGGCTGGCAATGGGCGTTTGTCGCCACGGGCGCGATCGGCTTTCTCTGGCTCTTTTTCTGGCTGCCGCTTTATCGGCCACCGAGTGAGCACCCGCGTCTTTCGCCCACGGAGCTGGCCTACATCCAAAGCGATCCGCCCGAATCGGCCGCGCCGATTCCATGGGCCAAATTATTTCCTCATCGCCAAACCTGGGCTTTCACGATCGGCAAGTTTATGACCGACCCGATATGGTGGCTCTATCTGTTCTGGATTCCGGATTTTCTGCACCGCAATCACGGACTCAATCTGACTTCAATCGGGTTGCCGATTGTGATCATCTATCTAGTGGCCGACGTTGGCAGCATCGGCGGCGGTTGGTTATCGTCGTCACTCATCAAACGCGGCTGGAGCGTTAACCGCGCGCGCAAAACTGCCATGCTGGTCTGTGCGTTGGCGGTGGTGCCCATCGTGTTTGCTGCGCAAGTTTCCAATCTCTGGCTCGCCGTGGCGCTGGTTTCTCTCGCTGCGGCAGCGCACCAGGGTTGGTCGGCAAATTTGTTCACGACCACTTCCGACATGTTTCCCAAGCAAGCGGTAGGCTCGGTGGTTGGCATCGGCGGCATGGGCGGCGCTATCGGCGGCATGCTCATTTCCCTTTTGGTCGGTGCGATTCTTCAAACCACCGGCAGCTATGTGCCCATCTTCATCATTGCCGGTGTGACTTATTTGGCAGCTTTGTTGATTATTCATCTGCTCGTGCCGAAGCTGGAATCGGCAAAAATAGCGGAGTGATTTGTTGGTGAGTGATCTTTGTTAAGGCAGGGATAACGGAGTTCAGCCAAGTCTTGCTTCAGGTCTTTTTTCGTTTTTGTGCGCCGTTGCTCTTTGTAGAATGAAATGAGCGCGGCTTGAAAGCCTGGTCGTTCCAGACGCGGAGGTTGTCGCCGGTTTGCGTCAGCACGAACAAGCCTTGCTTATAGGCAAAACGGTCAACCTCTTTATCAATGCTCATGGCAGCCACGCCGCCATAGAGCACGGGCCGGCGCAACAGAGGAAAATAATCAAAAACGTGAGGAAGCGACTGCAAAAATTTTTCGACGTGATCCTGCTTCAAGCGCAGCTTGACTTCGATAACCACGGCGCATTCCGGCCCAATGCCGGCGATGTCAAGCTCCATCTCACGGCCATTTTGTACGGCAGGCAAGCGTCCCCAAAGCTGATTGATTTGGATGCCGCGCTTTTTAAAAAGAGGAATGACCGCGGGAAAAACCGTGCTCTCCGCAAACCGGCCCAGGGAATCGGTGATATCGCCGACTTGTTTCGCTAGACGATCAAGTTTTTTATTGAGCAGATCATCGTTCTCTTTGATGCGCCTATCAGTTTCCTGAAAACGCTTGTCGGTTTCTTTGAAACCATGGTAGATCAACTCTTCCAGTTTTTCAAGCGTGGTCATAATTTGGGGCCTGGTTTGAGATTGCTTAAAACCGCTGTAAACTGACGCCCCAATATACGCCTTCGTTGATTAAAAAGGCAAGGAGAGGCTTTGGAAATTTTCATCACCGAGAACTTTCTTCTCTACAACAAGACCGCGGTCGAGCTTTATCAGGATTATGCCAAAGCGCAGCCGATCATCGACTATCATTGCCATTTACCGCCGCAAGAAATTGCCGAAAATAAAAAGTTTGCCAATCTCACGCAGATTTGGCTTTATGGCGATCATTACAAGTGGCGCGCGATGCGGACGAATGGCGTCAATGAGAGATTCATTACCGGCGACGCTTCCGACTGGGAAAAATTTCTCGCCTGGGCGGAGACGGTGCCGAAAACCTTGCGCAACCCGCTTTTTCATTGGACGCACATGGAGCTGAAGCGGCCGTTTGGCATTTCCGACAAGCTCTTGAACAAGGATACCGCCAAAGAGATTTGGGAGATCTGCAACGCCAAGCTGGCGCAGGAGGAATTCTCGGTCCGCGGCATTTTGCAGCAATTCAATGTCAAGCTGGTTTGCACCACGGACGATCCAATTGACCGCTTGGAGTATCACCAAACGATTCACCACGACAGTGGCTTCAACATTCGCGTGCGGCCGGCATTTCGCCCCGACAAGGGCATGGCCATCGAAAATGGCGCTGCGTTTCGCGAGTGGGTGAGCAAGCTGGCAGCCGCTGCCGGTATTGACATCAGTAGTTTCTCCAACTATATTGCTGCGCTCAGAAAACGACGGGATTTTTTCCACACGCAAGGTTGCCGCTTGGCCGATCACGGTATTGAAACCGCGTATGCGGAAGATTACACCGAAGCCGAGATCAAAAATATTTTTGGCAAAGCGTTCGCCGGCAAATCTCTCGAACATAGCGAGATTCTCAAATTCAAGTCCGCAATGCTGTATGAGCTGGGCCTGATGTATCACGAGAAAGGGTGGACGCAACAGTTTCACATTGGCGCGTTGCGCAACAACAACAGCCGCATGTTTCGCACTCTCGGGCCCGACACGGGTTTCGACTCGATTGGCGATTTTGAAATCGCCCGCCCCCTCGCCAAGCTGCTGAACCGTTTGGATGATGGGAATAATCTGGCGAAAACTATCTTATATAATCTCAATCCGCGCGACAATGAGCTGATGGCGACGATGATCGGCAATTTTCAGGACGGCAGCGTGGCGGGAAAGATGCAATATGGCAGCTCGTGGTGGTTTCTCGATCAATTGGACGGTATGAAGAAGCAGCTCGAAGCGCTCTCGAACATGGGATTGTTGAGCCGTTTCATCGGCATGCTCACCGATTCCCGCAGTTTTCTTTCCTATCCTCGCCATGATTACTTTCGCCGCCTGCTTTGCAACATGCTCGGCGAGGATATCGAAAAAGGATTGATCCCCAACGACAAGGCGCTCGTTGGGAATATGGTTGCAGATATATGCTTTAAAAATGCGAACGAGTATTTTGGTTTTGGATTGGAGGTTTGATGATGAGCTTGATGCCGATTATTGAAAAACTCAAGACGGCTCCCAGCAGCGGCAATCAACCCTTGCTGGTCGAGCTGTCGAAAAGTGAACCCATTCGAA
>JABWAN010001163.1 GCA_013361015.1 Candidatus Zhuqueibacterota bacterium
TCATTGCGATTGAGCATCCGCATTATGCCTTCCGTCACTGCGACCGCGGCATGCTCGGGATTTCTGCCGGTAGCGAACGCATTGGGTTGATCACCCGGAATCAGATAGACTTTGGGCATGGGCAATCCGGCTTTCGTCGCCAAAGTTCGCACCATCGCATAGAGGTCGGACGACGGACTCACTTCCTCCGCGTTGTACATCTTCAGCACGATTTTGTCGCTGAACCAATAGCTGCCGAAATTCATCAGCAGCGCAAAGCCCAAAGCGATGAACATGCCGGTTTGACCGCCCAGCCAATTGCCGATGACGATCAACAGGGCCGTGAGACCGGCCATTAACATGAACGTCTTCATGGTGTTCATGTAGATTCTCCTTTTTGGTGGTTGGAATTTTCTTTCAACGTCTTCATTGAATAAGACCATTTCAAAACGCATTCCGTCTTTGCCGACGGTCGTGACGATGCTCACCACTTTACAGCCCGTCAATTCCTCCAAATTTCGTTCGAGCACCGGGCGCGCGTGCTCGAACTGTTGTGCTTTGAAGTTCTGCAGAAGTTTCCAGTCCTGTTCATTTTGTGCGAGTTTGCTCTCCGCGGGCGAGAGGCAATCGGCGGCGCTTACGGCTAGGGTATTACCGGCGAGTATAGCGTTCACAGAGCTGGCTTTTTCGCCAAGTTGTGATTGGAGAAAGTTGGAGATCACCGCACTAATCTGGAGTTCAATTTCTGTCTTTGTTTTGCTCATGGCGGATCGCCCTGCCAATTTTTGATGGCACCAAATAAAAAAGCCGGCACTCACCCTCATTGCGAGGATGCAAGTGCCGGCTTACGATTTAGCTTACCTTCTCTGAGCGAGAGTGTATTCTATCTTGTCAACCAGACTTTGCTAATGAATTGACGCGCCAAGGACCTTCAATAAAAAATATCTGTCGTTGGCTGCGGCATACAAACGCAAATATATGCTCCGAAGTTTCAAACTACAACAGATTTTTTAAGATCTTCTTCTAAATTTTTGTTAAGGCTCAAGACAAAAACACGTTCACCCGTGCGGGAGCTGATGTCGGTGTGAAGGCTAATGATTTCCGCGCCGGTTTTCTCCACAACGATTTGTTCAAAAAGTTGCCGCGAGCTTTCGATGAGACGCATGCGCACTTGCTTGATGAGCTGCGCACCGTCCTTTTCCGTCGCTAGTTTTTCTTCGGCCGGAGTGAGCACGCCTTTCAATCGAATCAGAATCATGTCTTGAACAATAAACGTGCGCGCCTCTTTAGGCCCGCGCCCGAGGTGATCGCGTTCGAATTGAGTAATCGCGGTGCTGAGCTCGGCTTCGACTTGGCCCTTGGTCTTCTTTAGCATAATTCTTACGTAAAAAAATGTCAAACATTCTTCATCGCGTCCAGAGCGTTCCCGAGAATATTTACCATGGTATCGATTTCTTCTTGCGCAATAATGAGCGGCGGCGCGAAAGCGAGCGTGTTGCCAACGGGTCGCGTGCGCAAGCCGCGCTCTTGACAAGCCTTGGCAATTTTTCCGGCAAGCGTGG
>JABWAN010000142.1 GCA_013361015.1 Candidatus Zhuqueibacterota bacterium
GCCGATGAAGCTGAAATCCATGACTGCGAGCACGACGGGATGATGCGCGATCTTGCCGCTGCCGGTAATGATGGCATCGAACACGCCGGTTTTGCGTGCGGCCTCTTTGAGTTGGTCGGCATAGCGTTTCGCGCCTTTGAATTTCAAGACATCGACCGGCGCGAGGTTCGCGTTGGTCTCTTCGAAACTACCCTCATTTAAGAGAAGGTCAATATACCCGCGTGCCGGCAGGCGAAAATGATAGCCGCACTTGCTGCACACGGAAAAATTTTTTTCGAGATCGGGCTTATACAAAATCTCCTGGCAAGCCTGACACTTGATCCAGAGATCGGGCATGTCTTTTTTCTTTTGTGAAGTCAAACCCTGGGTCGCACGTTTGAACCAAGCCATGATACTCCTCGCTTAGTTTTTGAAAGCAGTGATCAGTTTTCAGTGGCCAGTAACCAGTTGCAAACAACTAGCCTCAAGCTTCCAACAAATCTTTCTTCATTAAGATTGCATCTTCCTGCGCGCGGCCGTAATACTTGGGGCGCACGCCTTCCACAACGAACCCCATACTTGCATATAGCGCACGCGCGGCGGCGTTCGAATCGCGCACTTCAAGATAGGCCACGCGGCAGTGGCGCTGTTGCGCCAATTCGAGCGCATGCGCCAACAACAAGCGCCCCACGCCCAATTGACGAAAGCTCTCCTTCACCGTGATATTCGCGATTTGCAATTCGTCCGCGACAAACCAGGGCACGATGTAGCCGACGATTTCGTCTTGACGCAATGCGACAAACGGCTGCGCCACAAGAGAAGTTTCCATCTCGGCGCGAAAGGCATGCTGCGTCCAGGGCTCAAGATGGCTTTGCGCTTCGATGGCAACGATTTGCGGCAGGTCTTCAAGCTGCATCGCGCGCAGATGAATGCGCAATCCCGCGGCGATTTCGATGGAAACTATTTGGTTCACAATTGCGCATCAAAGAATAAACTGGCGAACACCAATTTCCATGCAACCAGCAGGGCGTTTGCCGCCCCGTTTGCGCGGTGCATGAGCCCTGGAAAACCTGGTGCTTGTTCTACAGAATCGGCATCCCATAAACTTTTGGGAAACTCAAATACGGCGAGCCACCGGCCCGGTTTCAAAATCCTGTATGTAAAACGGCTCCAAATTTTCCGCGCTCGTCACTTCCCCGCGCGCCCATTTGATTTGACCTAGACGCGCCGCCCATCCTCCGCTCAAGCGCGCGTTTTCTGGCGCAACGAGATAATGCCTCTGCAACTGCGCAAGTACGCCCGCTTCGCGCAATGCTACGAGGCCATTGCCGCACAGTACCGCGCGTTCGGAAAGAGAAGAGGGAAAATCCACAGCCCGCATCACTTGCGCGGTGCTGAGGAGTTCTGGCAGTGGCGCTGCGCGCCGAAAACTCGCCGCATAAATTTCGTGGCGCCGCGAGGCAAGCACGGACACAATTGGGCAAGCCTGCAGCGCGTTTGCCGTTGCGAATGCTTCAGCATGCGCGGCCGCAGCCGCGGCTTGCAACAATAATGTGCTCACCGCAACCATCGGTTTGTTGTGGGTGAAGGCCATGCCCTTTGCGACGCTCATGCCGATGCGCAATCCCGTAAACGAACCCGGCCCCGCGGAAACCGCAATGGCCTGGAGGTCTTGCACGTGAAGTTTTGCGAGACGCAACAGTTGCGCAATGGACTCGGTCAATGCGTGATCATGAATGTTCTTTATGTCGAAACTGATTTCCGCGAGCACGCGCTCGGGCGTGGCGAGGCCCACGCTACAAATCGAGGTGGCGGTTTCAATACCTAGAATCATGCTCTTCCAATTTCAATCACACGCGCTTCGGGTTGATTGACAAAATCGACCATGCTGAATTTGAGGCGCAACGCCCTGCCCGGCAAGAACGGCAGCGCCAGTTCCGGCCATTCTATCAGAGAAATGCCGTCGCCCTCGAAATATTCCTCGCAGCCCAGGCCGGCAATTGCGGCGGTGGAGGTCAAGCGATAAAAATCGAAATGATAAATATCGAGTCCCGTGCCGTGATAAACGTGCATGAGCGTAAAAGTGGGGCTGGTGATTTTTTCTGCCACGCCCACGGCGTGGCAGAACCCCTGTACGAAAGTGGTTTTGCCGCTGCCCAAATCGCCCATCAAAAGTATGATTTCGCCTTTGGCATTCGCGCCGGTTATGAGTTGTGCGAGGCGTGCGGCCAATGCGCGTGTTTCCGTGGGCGAAGCGGAATACACTTGCAACGAAGTCTTGCCATTAAGCACGGCTTGCAAATCGGCGTCAAGGAGATCGGGGCAAGGCACCATGTTATCGAAGCTTTCGAACTCACGCCGAACTTCGACGGGCAAAGTCATGTGCGCGTTGGGATGATAGAATTTGCCGCGCGCACCTTGGGAAAGGTCATATTCTGATTTCATTGACTCAAGTGGGTACTCGGCTTTGATCGTATTGGAGATTTATAGACAAAAAATTTCGCCCAACCGATGGAAGCGGCCAGAAGCCAATTAATTCAAAATCCGTTGGTCGCCTTTATCCATTGGGAATTTTGTTTGGAGACCGAAACAACATCACTTCCTCCCGCGCAGCGGCTCCAAACTCACCACCGGCAAAATCATCTCTTCCATCGAAACCCCGCCGTGCTGCAAGCTGTCGCGATAGTGGTTGAGATAATAGTGATAGTTCGTCGGGTACACGAAATAGTAATCTTCCTTCGCGAAGAGATAATTGGTGTTGAGTCCGAACGTGGGCAACTGGTAAACTTTGGGGTCGGGCACGATGATCGCTTGCTTGGCGTCGGCTTTGAGGCTGCGCCCGAATTTATAGCGCAAGTTCGTGGAAGTCTCGCGGTCGCCGATCACTTTTGCGCCGCGCATGCCGCGAATGCTGCCGTGATCCGAGGTCACGATGACCACATTGTCGCGCGCGGCCAATTGCTGCAAGGTGCGGAAGAGCCACGAATGCTCGAACCACGATTTGGTGAGCGAGCGATAGGCCGCCTCGTCGGGAGTGATTTCACGCAGCACTTCGGAATCGCTGCGGCTGTGCGCGAGTATGTCGACGAAGTTCACGACCAACGCGAGCAGCGGCAGATTTGCATACGAGCCGATTTGCTTTTCCACTTCGCGCGCTTCGTTTGGGTCGATGATCTTGACGTACTTCAAATCGGGTTTGAGCTGTACCCGCAAGCGCTTGAGCTGCGCTTCGAGCAACTCGCGCTCGAAACGGTTCAAACTGGTGTCGTCGTCTTTTTCCATCTTCCAATATTGCGGAAACTCCTGCTCGATGGCGCGTGGAAACATGCCCGCGAAGATGGCATTGCGGGCATACGGCGTCGCGGTTGGAAGGATGGAGCAATAATACTCGCGTTGCACGGAAAAATATTCCCGCACGAGCGGCTCGATGGTGAGCCACTGATCGAGACGGAGATTGTCAATCACCAAAAATACGACGCGCCGGTTTTCCTGTAAAGGCGGCAGCACGAACTTGGTGACGATATCCGGAGAAAGCGCCGGACGCCGTTCTGTTTCCAGCCACGCAACATAGTTTTGCTCGATGAACTTTGCGAATGCAGCATTGCATTCGCGTTTTTGCTCGGCGAGCGTTTGGCGCAGGCCGAGATTGGGATGGCGATCCAATTCCACTTCCCATTCGGAAAGCGGAATATAAATTTCCAGCCAGTCTTCCCAACGCAAGGGCTCGTACAGTTTGCGGGAAATCTTGTTGAACTCCGCGATGTAATCGCGTGAGACGCGCGCGCCCGTAATCTTGCGGGCATCGAGAATTTTTTTGCAGGTGGAGAGAATTTGGCTGGGATTGACGGGCTTGGTAAGGTAGTCCGCGATGCGGCTGCCGATCGCCTCTTCCATGAGCCGCTCTTCTTCGTTCTTCGTTACCATCACCACGGGCAGGGCCGGATTAAGCTCTTTGATCTCCGCGAGCGCAGTCAAGCCGTCTTTGCCGGGCATGCTTTCATCGAGCAAAACGAGATCGAAGCTTTCCTCGCGAATCAGCGAAACCGCGTCGTCGGCGTTGGTGATGGGGCGGACGGAATAGCCTTTTTCTTCTAAAAAAAGAATGTGCGGCCGGAGCAACTCGATTTCGTCATCGACCCAAAGTATTCTGCTGCGCGTATCTGGCATGTGCAAGTCTTATGAAAATGAAGTACCCCATCGTATATGCAATGGGGTAACGTGGCAGTGGCGTGAATTTTCGCCGAAGATAATAGGCAAGTTTGCAGAGATTGTCAATTGCAGATTTTATGAGCCGCAGAGGTTGCTACTCGGTGTGGCGTTGCAGCAATGCCCCTTCGCCGGGCCCTAGGACGAGTTTATATGAGAAGCGCGGCCGCGTGAACCGCTGTTGTGTTCCATCCCACAGGTTCGTGAGGACATGAGTTTTGGCCGCTTCGCCTTGAAAAGTGACCGTCACTTCTCTGCTTCCGTGCGTGTCGCCGCGGCGATTCACAATCAAATAAAAAGACGCTTTGGCTTTTTTGAAAACGCCAACTTCGACATAAGTTGCGTGCTCGGCGTCGCGTTTGCCCGCCAATGAGGCGGTGGTGACGTCGTGCAGACCATGCGCTTGACTCAACGGCTCTTCGAGCAGACGATGCACAGAGAAGGCAGCTTCCCACGCGAGCGGGAGCAAGAGCGGGCCAAGTCTGTTCAACTCCGCGTTCAGCGCGCGCACGCCTTCGTATTTTTTTTGATAGCCGGTGAAAATTCTTCTTCCTGCAAAGGCGTCATCGTTCGAGGAATGATTGGGGCGCGCAAATGGATCCGGAGGCAAATCGGTGCTGCCGTCGCGCGCAATGAGACCGGGAAAGAAAGCCGGTTTGCAGCCGCCAAAATTGCGGTCGCTCATCGTGGCATAGGCGAAATAGAAAATGCCCTTTGCGCCGTATGCGAGCGCCAAATAAACCATGGCGCGCATTTCTTCCGGCGAAGGCGTGCGCAACATGGGGCCGTTATTATCTCCGCGGCGATATTGCCCGGTGGCCTCGCACAACTCGCCGTGGGCTTGCGCGATGTACCACCACGGCACTTCATGCCGCTGCGCGACACGCACCGCGGGCAACAGGGAATTTATGATCATGTAATCGAAAGTCCCTTGCAGTTTGGCGTTATATTCGGAAGAAGAAATGAAGGGCGCAATGCCTGCGCGCGCCGCCTCGGTGCGGGGCACATACGCCGTGTCCGCCGGAATATCCGCGTGCACGGGATACGCATCGACAAAAAGTTCGTGCGGCTGCGCCTCGCGCAGAAAGCGTTCAAATGAGGCCTCGCGCTGCGGTGTGCCCTGCGTATAATTGGGTGTGGCGGTAATCGCACGTCCGCGTCCGTCGGCGGCGCCTTCAAGCCTGGCGCGCTCGCGAATCAGTTGATCCACATAGCGAAAGGTTTGATAGCCGCTGTGATGAGGCTCGTCTTTGAGGTAGAAACGCTGCACCAGTGGATATTTTGTGCGAGAAGCGAAACGCTTCGCCATGGCCACGATCTCCGCATCACGGTCGCCGCGAAAGAGCTGATAGGCGCCGCTCAATTGCGGATGCTTGGCATCTTTCACGAAATCTTCCCAAACGACGTAATCCAGATAAGTGTTGACGCGCGCATGCCACCACACGCGCACATCAAGCGCAGCCGGCTTGTCATCGGAAGGCAGAGTGAAGCGCACTTCAAACGTGCGCGGTGTCTTGCCGTTGAAATCTTTTTCCCGCACTTCTTTTTGCGCGAGAATAGTTGTGCCGCGTGCAATTTCGCAGCGCACCACGGGCGCATCGCGGCGGCCACTAGGGTCAATTTTCATGCGAAAGCTCGCCACCCATTCGCGGCGCCCATAAAGCAACAAGTCGTTGGGGAAAGGATCTTTGGCGAGATAGCCGGGAACATGCTCACCCGCGATCGCCTGCCAAAATTTGCCGCTGGGCGCGCCCGTGGTTTCGGATTTGCGCGCGAAATAATTTTGGACCCCGCTGCTATCGACCGGCTGTTCGGCCTCGTAAACCAAGCGTTGCGAAAAAGAGGGATTGTGCAAATGCTTCTCAATGAACGCGATGACTTTCAGGCCGTGCGGGTTTCGAAGAATATACTCGTAATTTTTTCTGCTATCACTGCTATCCCAGCCGCAATAAGCTTGCACCCAAGTGAAACCCATGGCGCTGACGGAATCCAACGCGCTGCGATTGCCCGAAAACCAAATGCCGATCGGGAATTCCTGCGCGCACAAAGGGGCGGAGAGAAGAAGGAGGAAGGCAAAGGAGGTCTTGAGCTTCATTTTGCTCTCAAAAGTTCACAGCCATGTCGCTTTAAAAAAAATCTAACTTTTTTCCTGACGGATAGATTAAGGCCAACGAATGAAAAGACAAAAGCTTTATCCGCTGGTCTTAATCCATCCGTTGGAGCTCCGCAAAGACGGAGCGGTTTTCAGCTTGTCTGAAAATCCGCTGTAGGAATTTACCTGATGAGCAGCAACCGTTTCGTCGTTACTTGTTCCCCCGCTTTGAGGCGATAGAAATAAAGCCCGGCAGGCAGCGCTTCTCCCTTTGCGCCCACGCCATTCCACACAAACGAGTATCGCCCGGGCGCTTGCGTTGCATCGACCAAAGTTCTCACAAGCTGGCCTTGCAAATTGTAAATAGCCAGCTCGACCGGCATTGCGCTTTTGTTCGTGGCGGGAATTTCATAACGAATCGTGGTGGAAGTCAAGCTAGAACTTACGGAGGCGGTGAAAGGATTGGGATAATTCTGCTCCAAAGCCAAAGCGCGGGGGATGAAGCTCGGAGCGGCAAAGACACTCGTGGTCGTTCTTCCGGTTGCGAAGGTTGCCAAGCCGTGGGTGTCCGTCACATAAAAAAAATTCTCATCGGGCGAAAGCGTCAAATCGGATGGCGAGGTGATGCCGTATGCGCCGTTTTCCCAGGCTCCGAGGCTGGCGCGCTGCGTGAGCTTGCCGGTTTGGGCATCGCGACTGAAAATTGCAATCTCGCCGTAGTTGCACACGTCATTGCAACCAAAGAGAACATAAACTTCGTCACCATTCGCGGTGAGCTCGAGATCGCGTATCCCACTCCAGCGACGGAGAGCCATTTTTTCAACGAGCGTCAAAGCTCCGGTGCCGGCATTGCGGGTGAAAATGCGAAGCTCGGCTTCTTCGATGCAGTCTTCGCAGTCGCCAGGCTTTAAAGCGGTGGCATAGGCATGGCGCCCGTCCGGCGAAATGCGAATGGTGGCGGCCGCGTAATTGCTGCCGTCCTCTGCGGGAAACACATAGCCGAAATCGCTGAAGCTGAGAAAATTTAATTGGCCGGAGAGTGAGTCGCGCGCGAAGATGCCCAAACGGAGGCGCAGACTATAATCTTGCTCGCCGAGCCAATAAAAATGTTTGCCCTCCGGTGAAACCGCGCTGCCATAGATGACGCCAAGTTGATGGCCGCGGCCGTCAACGGTTTGTACTTCGGTGAGCAGCCCGGAGCTTGGATTCCGGCCAAAGACTTTGTTGCCCACGTACAAATGCTCTGCTTGTGGGGAAAACGTGAGCGGCCAGTAAGGGGACGACCTAAACGGCCAGTCAGAGGTAGCAGGCTGGCTGTCAAGCCATTGCAAGCTGCCCTCGCCCGGGTCAATAGCAAAAGTTTCGAGCGTCACGCTCTCGGGAGAAGAAGCGTGCGTGGAGGCATAGAGAAAGCGGCCATCGGGCGAAAGCGTGAGCGCGCCGGCATTGGGCAGGGAGTCAAAGTGCGCAAGCTGCACCGCACCGGTTTGCGGCTCGCGATGAAACGTGTTGATGCCCGCATCAGAGTATCGCCCGTTGACATAGAGACGATCACCGTTAGGAGAGACCGCGACTGAACGTGCGCTACCTAAACGATCGGTGCCGCCGATGTTGTTCTGAAAATGCTGAATGTTTTTCAGTTCTCCGCTGATGGTGTCGCGTTGCATCACGGTGCAACCGGCAAAACTGTTCATGTAAATAGCCTCACCTTTTGGGGACATGCAGAGGCCGGAGGGAGGTAGAGGGGGCTCGTAGTTAACTTTGAATGACGTGACAAACACCAGTTGATTCGCGCTGGAATCCATTTTAAAAAAGGCAAGATAGCTGTACAGCAAAATATAAACATGCTCCCCATTCGGAGAAAAGATCAAGGTTTGCGAGTTATTTACATTCAAAGTTTGGGAAAAGGCGAGTTCACCGGTCGCTGCGCTCCGTTGGAATAAGTGCAATTTATCCGTCGAATAATTTGGCAGGTACACTGTTTCACCCCGTGGCGAAATTGCTATTCGACCTCCCGCATTAACCAAACCTACCTCTTCTTTAATAAACTCCTCAAGATTGTAATGGCTTTTATAGGTGAGTAAGCCGGTATCCGAGTTCCGAGCCAAAATTAGCAGATTCGTCTCATTTCCTCCCCGGCCATAGAAATCTTTTCCATCCGGCGAGATTGCCACCCACAAAGGTATATTGAAGCCTCCCAATTCCGGCGCGCCGCTTCGCAAAAGTTGAATCTTTTTTATTCGGCCGGTAACCAAATTGCGCTCAAAAACGGCGATCAAATCGAGTTCGCTAAAGAAGCAAAATAGATAACGGCCATCAGGTGAAAACAAAAGTTTATAATTTCCCGGATACTGATTTCGCGTTTTGCTAAACACGCTATCGTAAACGGCTTCACCGAAAGTGAGTATGCCGGTGGCTGGATCGCGCTCCAAGAGTAGGAGTGAGTGATTATAGTAACTGTTGAACGCATACAAGTGCCGGCCGTCGGGCGAAACGGCCAAATCGACTACATAAAAAATCCCCTTTGCGCCGTTATGATCATTGTTGAGCACTTGCACGGTTTTGAGTGTGCCATCCACTTGACGCACAAAAGCCGCGATGGTGTTGATGCCGCCAACATAGACGTTTTTGCCGTCGGGCGAGCAAATAATGGCGGAGGAAATTTCGGTGTCATGAATAAAAGAAAGGAATTTGGCTTCTTGGCTTTGGGCAAGTGCAGGCAACGCCAACGTGACCAAAGCCAACAACGCGTGTGCGCAGTTTTGCAAAGAAAGATAGATTCGAAGTTTGGAAAAAGGAAAGAGTTTCATGAAAGCCGTCCTTGCCAAAGTTTTTGTGAGAAGAAATTGCGGCGACTACCCAAGCGGCGGCTATAAATACCTCCTATAAGAGAAAATGCAGAATTTTTTTAATACCTGCCACGCACTTTGAAAGTGCGTGGCACTTCCTCGAATCCTATTTCGCCAAAATCATCTTCTTCAACGCGCGATAGTTATTCACCTTCA
>JABWAN010000143.1 GCA_013361015.1 Candidatus Zhuqueibacterota bacterium
GGGCGACGGGAGCGGTGTTGGAGAGGTGAGGTGTGTTGGGCGCGGGGGGGCGGGGACGATGGGGGTTGGTGCGTGTTGAGTTGGGCATGGAGGCTGCCTTTCTTTGTGTCTCGTGGTTGGGGTGTTTGTGTGGGAGCGGAGTTTAGTGTTTTTGAGGTGGGGGTGGAGGGAAGTGGAGAAGGCTTTGGGGAGTGCGGTGGAGGCGAGGATCTTCGCAGTGGCTGGGCATCACAAAAGGCATGATGTAAAGCTGGCTGTATCGGCCTTTTCGGGCTGTAAAAGCGATCTGTTTCCCATCAGGGGAGAAGACGGGCAAGACATCTTGAGCGTGGCTGTAAGTCAGGCGTTTGAGGCAGGTTCCTTCGGTGTTGACGAGATAGAGTTCAAAGTTTTTGCGGTCGTCGCTGTTGGCGCTGAAAAGAACCCATTTTTCGGAGGGATGCCAGAAGGGTGCCCAGTGGATGCCCGATTTGAAGGTCAATTGGCGGATATTGCGGAGTGTTGCGTCTTGCAGGTCGGCCACAAAGATCTGGGAATTGCCTTTGACGTCAAAAGAGCGCCAAGTCACGGCTTTTCCGCTGGGGGAGAGGAAGGGGCCACCATCGTTGCCTTTGCGCCAATTTCAGTATTGAACTCCACGGAGCGGCGCAGCGGTTCTTCCTTCACACAAAATTTGAAAACTTGCTGGCCAAGACGAAACTGATCATTCGCTGCGAGCGCCACCGCACTGCGCACTTTGAGAAAACTGCCATTGGCGCTGCCTAAATCTTTTACGAAAATGCGGTGTTCTTTCAATGCGATGGATAAGTGCCGGCGCGAGAGCAGCAAATCCTTCGCATCCAGTGTGATATCCGGCGCCATGCGCCCGAGTACGAGCGTCTTTTCCGACAAATCATAATGCTGCACGACTTTGCCCTTTGCATCGCAATGCTCGCAGAAATAGCGGCCGGCTTCGATACCGAAAATTAAAAATTGTTTGCCGAGGCGCAGCATACTCCCGGGCGTGACTTCGCAAAGCTTGCTCTCTTTGAGGCGAATGAACACGCCGCTGGCACTGCCGTCATCCCGCAGGAAATAGGCAGACTCTGCGGCGCTGTGCGCGATCGAGGCGTGGCGGTCGGACATGAGCACGTCGTCCGGAAAATTGAGATCGCAATCCCTCTTACCAATCGTGGTGACGCGCTGCATGCGTAACGGAAATTCTTCCTCCTCGACATTGCCCGTGAGCAAACGCACGAGATAAGCTTGCGACTCTTCGGCAACGCGTTCTTTCATCAAACTCTCTTGCAGCGGCCCCTCCCGCTCGGCAATCGCAGTCGCCGAAGTCACCAAAGCTTTGGCTTTGGAAACAGGCGGCGCTTGCGCGAAATCGAGATCGACGCGAATGATTTTTTTGCCAGCGAGCTTTTGTGCAATCGCTTCGAGGACTAGCACGCCGTCGCGCAACGCTGCTTTAATATTGCCGCGCCGTTTAATTTCTTTATATGAGGAAGAAGCCGTGCTGAAATCTTCCGTCTCGTAATAAATCGGGCTTAAAAGATCGCCGATGAGAAACGTGTTCGGTTGCTGCGTTTCGAGCAGCGGTGTGACGAGAAAACGTTTCTTCTTCTCCACTCCTCCGCTCGCCATCTCAATGCCGAGACTGCTCAGGAATGCCGTGGGCACATCCTCGCCAATACACGCAATGCACTTCTCTTTGGCAAATTCGAGCTGCGTGGTTTCATGCGGCCGGCTCGCCATCTCGCGGCGGTCGATGCGCAATGAAAGATATTCTTTTTGATCGGCGCCGGTCACAATCGCAACCGGCTCGCTATACGGATAGTGGCGTATGTTGCCGTTGCCCAT
Organism: Candidatus Zhuqueibacterota bacterium; assembly: GCA_013361015.1. GTDB lineage: Bacteria > Zhuqueibacterota > Zhuqueibacteria > Zhuqueibacterales > Zhuqueibacteraceae > JABWAN01. The sequence goes on from JABWAN010000143.1 coordinate 1,846, forward strand.
GTAGGCCTCGAAAAAACTCTCGGCCAGGGCTTTCGAAACTTTCGGAAGCTTGTCGCCGCGATACGACCAATACACCGGGGTCGCGTCGTTCGCTTTGATCTTCGCGTGCGAAACCGCAATCACCGCTTCCGCTGCAGAAGTTCCGCCGCCAATCACGAGCGCGGGGCCGCCGACATAAAGTTCGGGATCGCTCAAACGATACGCGATGCCCTCGGTTCTGCCGGGAATATCGAAACGACGCGGCACACCGCGGCCCATCGCAATCACCACGTGCTTTGCAAGAAAATTCTGTTCTGCTTTCGTATTGTGATTGTATCCGCGTACTTGCCAAACACCGTCGGCACGAACTTGCCAGCCCGTAAGCTCCACGCCAACTTGCGCAGGCACGTTATGCTCACGATAAAAACTCTTCCACTGTCGGCACATGTCGTCTTTATCCATCGGAGCGAAGTGCAACAACGAAATCAATTCGCCGCCGTTGGGGAAAGGCATCTTATCGCCGCCGCCGTAGTCGGGCAGAATGAGCTTGTCTTTCGCATAATCGCGGATGCGCTTCATCAAATCATCGAAGTCGATCACCAGCGCGCTGAGTCCCAATTCCTTCGCGCGAAACGCCGCAGCCGTTCCTGCAGGTCCGCCGCCGACAATGAGCACGTCGAGGACTTGCGGCAACGCAACCGCGCGCTTGAGTTGCAAAGTGCCGTCGGGGTTGTATGTAATTGCAGTATTCATTTTTCTATCAATGTCCCATGCAATGTCGTTCCATAGGAATCTTTGCTAGTGCTGGAGGAAATCTTTGCTTTAAGTTTTGTTCCGCGCGAGCAAAAAGCTTCGGCCAGAATGCCACTTCTGGGTGTCGGGTTCAAACCAAAGATGCTTCACCAAAACTAACTCACCAACCTCGCCTCAATCATTCCAAAGCGTAGCTTCGATTCCAACGGAATCTCCATTTCCGAAACCACCGTGGCTTTGTCGAGATAAGTATGGTTGCGGCTGCCCAAGTCGCGCACGCGCACTTGATTCGCGGCGACGATCAAGCTGGCGTGGCGCCGCGAGATCGAAGGATCATCAATAAAAATTTCGCATTCCGGCGAGCGGCCCACCACGTTCTCGCCGTCTTTTAGAACGAACGTGCCCAACGGCTTGCCGGAACGCAACGCTTCCAATTGCAGGCTCGCGCGCGAAGGCTGCGCCTCTTCTCTTACGCTTAGACTTTCTATTAAAGTAACGGCCGCGGCCGGCTGCGACTTGGCGGTATTCTGCGCTTTCAACAAATCTTCAATGAGCGTTTTACCGTTGCGTTGCGAAGTGCGGGCACGCGGCGGGAGATTTTTTTTCCGAATCGGTGAGGCCGCCCATATTCTTTTTTCTTCAGCCAATGTGCTTTCGTGCACTTCGGCGGGCACAACGGGTCGTGCCGCCGCTCGTTCCTTTTGCGCCGGTGTGGCAATCGTTTGAAAAACGAAATCAAACTGCCGCGCGAAAGTTATCACATGCAACGCGCCCAGTTTTACTTTGCGCTTAATCGGTACGCCGTCCACGCGTGTGCTGATTTGAGCGTCGGCATCTTCCAGAAAAAAGCAGCCTGCGGATTGCTCATAAAAAATTCGGGCCTGCACCCGCGCAAGCCCCGGAGCATCGATCACGATCGCACATGCACCGCCGCTGCCGATGGTGGCCTGTTGTGTGAATTCATACTTTCTTCCGGCGAGAATGCCGGTGGTGCAAAAGAGTCTGGCTTTCATGTTGTTCATCTTAGAAAACTCCTCAAGGTTGTCATGCAAAAGGAATTCTTTTGAGCACTGGAGCAAGCGTGCAAACGGGCAATCTTCCCAGTGCTCAAAAAAATTCTTCCAGAATGACAGCTCCGGGTTGGTCGCTTCAATTCCGAGGCTTTGCTCATTCCAAATACAGCAGCAAGCTTGTGCGCTGCGTTTTATTTGGATGAAAAACGTGGCACGTCACGCAGCGATTCGAAGTCTCTTCGGCATTGTGACAGGTGCGGCAGTTTTCGATGCGCGGCAAATTCTGAATCGCAGAACGATCCAACGCTTTCGAGAGGATCGGCATTTTGTGCGCAATTGCGCCATTCGTTGCCGCACCGTTTGCGCCTGCGCCATCCGTTGCCTTTTCATTTGTTGCAGCTAGAATGGGGATTTCGTTATGGCAGTCCAAACAGCGGCGTTGCAGAATGTGCGCGCGATGATTGAACTCCGCACGCGCGAGGATGACTTGATCTTTTTGCACGCGCCGTATGCTCGCCTCCGCAACCATATGGCATTCCTGGCAAGGCTTGGTTAAGTTGTTGACGAAATCATCAACCTCCTCGCGCGGTGCCGTCCCATTATTTTTTTCAAACAATGGCATCGCGCGTTGCAGCTCGCCGCCGGCGCGGCGCAGTTTGTTGCGCGAAATTTTGATGAGTGAGTCCACGCGGGCCAATTCGAACAGCACTTCCGGCTCGGGGCGATTGCGCAACCCCGCGGCATAATTTTGCAGAGTCTCCAAAGCTTCTTCGTAAACTTGCCGGCTCAAAAGCATTTTGTTGGAAGAAGAAAGGCCGCCGGAAGTTTTCAGCAGCTCCTCGATTCCGCTCACGGGATAAAACTGTGCGCGCAAGCGGCGCAGATTTTCCATAATCCACGGGTCCTCGTGATACACGCGCGTTTTCACGATACGATTACCGGGCTTCACTTGAAATTCGTTGGGGTTGATATACGCGGTGGCGAGCCTCGGCGGCGAACCGCCGTTCTTCATCGCTTCGAACGTGAGCGCGCCGGGCGTGCGCGGTGCTTCCGGACTTTGCAGGCGCAACGCGGGTGTTTCCACGTTCGAGGTGAGATGGCATGCTTGGCAATGCGTTTCGAAAGCCATCGGTTCGAAACGCTTGCCTTCGGGCTGTGGATTGTGGCAATACAAACACGCGCGCTCAATGTCAACGAGCTGCTCGCGTTTCACCACTTCCTGGACGTGGCGAATGTGCGTGAACTTCAGCGTCGAATCGTCGGCAGCGTGTTTCGCGGCAAACTCGAATTGCGGATGCGCTTTGTTGAACGAGCCGTATTCGTGACAAGCCGTGCATTGTGCCTCCGTGACGTTGGTAATGCGCGCTTCTCTCCCCAAGTGCTCTTGATGACAAAGTGCGCACGCCTGCTCCCGGTGTGGCGATTTTACGCGCTGCAAATCACTCGAACGATAAACCTCGTGCGCTGCGAGCGTGTAGATGCCTAGCTGGTCGCCGGCCTTTTCATGGCACACCGAGCAATTCGCATTCGTCACGGATTGAAACTTTTCATGACACGAGCTGCAATCCTTTTCAAACTTGGCGTGATAGGAGGAAAGCGGGCCGCTCGTTGTCAAACTGCTTTGCAAAAAATACGAATCGAAGATGAAGAAGCCGAGCACGCTTAACCCGGCCAACGTTCCGAGAACGATGACCATTCGTCGCGATTCGGGATAAATATATTTTTTAGCAACGGCAAGCGCGAGGCTGCTGAATTTGCCTTTTCGTCTCTTTTCGTTCTCTCTTTCAGCCATGAGGTGTCTTCTCTTGTAATCAAAACCAAGCGCAACGATTCAGTTGCTGCATTAAGCAGCAAAACGATTATGGGCAAAACCATTAAGAAAGCATCAGTCTTCCATTCTGTCATCGTGGAAGAGACTTCCCTCGCACTCGGCACGAACTTCAAAACTAGTTTTGTTTCGGGCACTAGGGGTAGATTCTTCCAGAATGACATGGTGCGAAGCGGCGCTCTTAATCAAATTTAGTAATACAGCACCGCGAACACGTGCAGTCCGAGCAGGGCCAGGAGCACGAGCGAAGCCGGCACGTGCAACAGCGTCCACCAGCGCAGTGCGCGCTGCAGCGTGTAGTGGGCATCGATTTCCAATTTGGCTTTGTAACACGCTTCCAGTTGGTGCAGCTTGTCTTTCTCCTCGGAAGTGAGCAAGCCGCGCACGTATTCAAAGCGCTTGAGGCGAGCCTGCACGCCGCCGGTGATGTCCACATAATAGATCAATCTCGCCTGTGGCGTCGCGAACGCGTAAGCCACGTGGTTGCGATAGAATTCCTGCAAAGTGTCCGTGGCGTCTTGCATCAGAGCATTGGCGCGCTCACGAATCTCCACGACCAATTCGGGAATTCTTTCATACAACACCTCCATCGCCAAGCCGGAAGCGAGCAATTTGGGAATCCATTTTTGCAAGAACACGCCGAAGATTCCGCTCACGGTCACCCAAATGCTGAGCAGCCACAGCCACCAGGTGAGCACGCCATGCGGCACGCGAAAACCGGTGTGCATGAACACCAGCAACAAGCAGAGCGCGCCGCCATAGAGATGAAATTGCAACCATGACTGCGCTTTGCCGAGACGATGTTTGAGGGAGATTTTCGTGAGACGGCGGCGTATGCCGAGAAATGCCGCACCCAACATGAGCAATGCCGCGAGCGTGCCGTAAGTCAAACCCCAAACGTTATACGGTCGAATTTCTGAGACAAAGGCGTTGAGGGTGTAGGCAATCACGCTGAGCGCAAGCGCGAGCGCAAAGCGCCGCAATGCAGAAGGCGAGTCAATCCATGCGCCGAGTTGCGGACTGAAGAGCGCGCGCGCCCATCGTAACAGAGAAAAGTGTTTTGTCCAAGCCACGATCACAGTCCTTGTGAATGCTTAACGGCTTTCACTTTCGTAAGAATGGTGATTTCAAATTTGGCCTTGAGAATTTCAGGCTTATGCTTTAACCTTATTGAAAGCGTGAGCGTTACAAGCGTCACGCCCGGCGTTCATGCGGCCACTAACGCAAAGCCGATGCCGGAAAAAGTTCCGCGGCCTTAACAAAAACCATAGTGCATGAAAACTCTCTCACCCACATTTGCCGCACACCCGCCGCAATATTTTCCCGGCTGCCATTTCTTTTATAAAGTGGCGCACGTCGGAAGCTTTGTGCTCGCGGATGATTTGCAATTTACGACGCACGGTGCGTGCAATCGCATGCGCATCAAAACCGACGCAGGCGCGGCTTGGCTCACCGTGCCCGTGCTCATCAAAGGCCGGGCCGGGCAACTTATCAAGGACGTGCGCATCGATAACGCGACGAACTGGCGCATGAAGCATTGGAAAACGCTGCGCAGCCATTACGGTCGCGCCGCTTATTTCGAAAAGTATGCGGATCAATTGGAAAGGATTTTTCGAAGGGAGTGGCGCTTTCTCGTGGATTTGAATCTTGCCGCGTTCGAGTTCATACACCCAGCCTTGCACATGAAGTGCGCGTGGTATCGCAGCTCGGCGTGGGGCATAACGGCGCAGGGCACGGAGAGAATCGTGGAAATGGGAAGGCGTTTGCAGGCTGGGCGCTATCTCACCGAGCATGAAAACGCAAAATTTTTGCAGGAAGAAAAATTTGCCAAGGCCGGCATCGAGCTCGAATTTTTCTCCTTTACGCCGCGAGCGTATCATCAGCAATACGGCGCGTTCACGCCGCATTTATCTGCGCTGGATTTGTTGTTGAATGAGGGCGAAGAAGCGCGCGAGGTTTTGATGAAACGCTGAAGCTTTCGTTTCATCAAAACAAGGACATTCGCTTTTTACCCCGACCCTTGAAAAGCAAAACGCCGCGCTTTTTTAAGCTCAATTTGAGAGTCGCACGTTGTCCAGCGGACCGCGCGTTACCTTAACAACAAAAGTTTCTTCCTCGCTTCAAAACTTCCCGCAAGTATTCGATAGAAGTATGTTCCGCTCGACAAACCCGCGGCGTTGAACTCCACGGCGTGAAAGCCCGCGGATTTGTGCTCGTTCAACAGCGTGGCAACGCGCTGACCGGAGAGATCGAAGACTTCGAGCGTCACTTCGCTCGCGCTCGGTAAGCCGAAGCGAATGAGCGTGGTGGGATTGAATGGGTTGGGATAGTTTTGCAACAGAACAAAGTCAGATGGAATTGACGTTTTGCTTTGCTCTGTTTGCAGGTCTATTGCAGCATTGGCTGTTGCAATATTTCTTTGGTCAATGCGACTCGCGGGCTCGTGCCAAATAGCGATCCGGTTGGTTTGTTTACCGCCGGCTGATATGAAGCCGCCTCCCACATAAATGTCGTTCCACTGTGGCACGATGGTCAAGACATCACCCCTTACTCCACTTCCTAATGTTGACCAAGAATTATGAACGGGATCCCATTTGACAATATGATGTTTCACTAAAGTAGGAGCTGTTTGCATATAAATTGTAACGCCGATATATACTGCGGTTTCGTTCGAAGCAATCGCAAAAGCAGTCCGGTGAAGCTCCGCCTCAGGTGCGATTTCAAGGTTTGACCAGATTTTGTCTAACCGGTTCCACTTTGCCACGTAATTGACTCCAACATTTCCCGCCCGGGTAAATTCACCGCAGACATAAATGTCGTCCTGAAATGCTGCTATTCCTCTTACCGTGTTGTTAACACCAGTGCGGAGCTTGAACCATCTGCGGCCATTCCATCTTGCGATATTGTTGGCAGCCACTGTGCCTGTCGAGTCAAAATTGCCTCCAACATAAATTTCTGTGTCATCAATCGCGATTGCTTTCACACTCCCGTTCACACCTTCTCCTAATGGCGACCAAGTTTTGGTTGCAGTATTCCACTTGACGATATTGTTGACGCTGATATTGCCTGCCAAAGAAAACGACCCGCCAACGTATAGTTGTTTTTTACGCACTGCCAAGGCTGAGACCCACCCATTGATACCGTTATTGCCATTGCTTTCCAACGCGGACCAGCTTTGCGTGAGGAAATTCCATTTGGCAATATTGTTGGCCGGGAGGTTTCCGGCTTTAGTAAATGTGCCTCCCACATAAAGGTCGTTACCAACAATTGCCATGGCGTATACTGGGCCATCTGTTCCGCCGCCCAAGGTAACCCAACCGTTGCCGATCCACTGTGCAACGAATTTTTTCCCTGGGAAAGCGCCGCCAACAAAGATAGTGCTATCGTTGGGCGCAATCGCGTAGACGTAATCGTAAAGGTCATTCGGCTTGCCCAACAAAGTTTTCCAACTCGAATCGCTAAAAGATGCTTGGCGGTCGCGTAAAAACCCAGCGCCATCTTGAGAAAACGATGATTTCGGCAAGAACATACTTGTCGAGAAAACACAGATGAGTATGTCGGTAAAGATTTTTCTCATTTGAATTGAGTTTTTCATGGCAACCTCGTCGGAGTTAGATTAAAGTGATAATAGATTCCCCGAATTGAGGAGAATGATTCAATGAGGTGAGCTTGCCAGTTATACTTGCATTGCGGCTCTGTCGCGTAATCACAAAATCCTGCGTCATAATCGCCTCCCTAAAAAGTTCCGAAAGTGGTTCTTGTGTATTTTCGCATAGTTTGCTATATGGGGCTTCCATTTTGAGTGAAGCGAGCGCGCGACTC
>JABWAN010001164.1 GCA_013361015.1 Candidatus Zhuqueibacterota bacterium
TACCTCGTCGAAAATCGTCATCACGTGCGGAGCTTGATGCTCGCCTGTTTACGCCTCTTCGCACCCGGCAATCTCGCAAAATAACCTGTCCTCGCTCTTGAAAAAGCTCTCCCAACTCATTGCGACGGTGTGTTTCGTCGGATATGTGCCCGTCGCGCCCGGTACCGCGGGCAGTCTCGTTGCCACCCTTGCATTTATCCTGATGCCGACTTATCTTCCGCACGTTCCATTCACAATTGGAAGCTTTGCGTTGTTCCTGCTCGCGGTTTGGGCCGCGGATCGCTCCGCCGGCGTTGCTCGTCCCGATCCTTCCGAAGTCGTGATCGATGAAGTCATGGGCATGGTCGTGGCAATTGCTTATCTTCCGCTCACACCGTTGGTTTTGATTGGAAGCTTCGCGCTCTTTCGCGTGTTTGATATCGCCAAGCCTTTTCCCGTGCGCCAATTTGAAAAGCTGCCCGGCGGCTGGGGCATTGTGATGGACGACGTGATTGCGGGCGTGTATGCGAATGCGGCGTTGCGTGCGGGGATGTTTCTTTGGGAAAGGTATTTTTGAGTTTCTAATTCGCACAATGCAACTTGTTTCATCCGCTATATTCGTAGAATCCGTTTGCAAGAATTTTTGTTTGATAGAAAGCGCGCAGGTCAATATGGTCGCTGAAATAATCGCCATCGGCGATGAATTGCTCATTGGGCAAGTCGTGAATACGAATGCTTCGTGGCTGGGTGAACAACTCAGTCGCGCCGGTGTGCCGGTGCGTTTCATGACTGCCGTCGGCGATAGCGGTGAAGACATTCGCGCCGTTTTGAAGCTAGCGATTGCGCGCGCGGATTTTGTTATTGCCACCGGCGGTCTCGGGCCCACCCATGACGACATCACTAAAAAGGTCGTCACGGAATTTTTCGAAGCCGGTCCGCTCGTGCAGGATGAAAAAGTGCTCGCGCACATACGAAACATATTCACGCGCCGCAACATACCCATGTCGCCCGTGAACGAAGAGCAGGCCTTGGTTCCGCGCCACGCGAAAGTGCTGTGGAACGCGAACGGCACTGCGCCCGGTTTGCTCTTTGAGAAAAACGGCAAGTATTGCGCGGTCATGCCCGGGGTGCCGTTCGAAATGAAAGCCATTACCACCGCGGCGTTGTTGCCTTTTCTGCAAAAGCATGCGGACGGCCAAATCATTCGCCATCACACCATAAGAACTTTTGGGATTGCAGAATCCAATCTTGCTGAGAAGCTTGCGCCGATCTCCGAACTGGAACGATATTGCAAGCTGGCTTTTCTGCCAAGTTACTTCGGAGTGAATCTGCGCATTTCAGTAATGGGGCGTGCGAGCGCTGAGGTCGAGCAACAAGTTACGGCCGCGGAAAAAATTATTCTCGCCAAAGCCGGAAAATATGTCTACGGCTACAACGATGACAGCATGGAAGAAGTTGTTGGCCGGAAATTGAAAGAGATGAAGGCAACCTTGGCGCTCGCGGAATCCTGCACCGGCGGCTTGCTTGCGCATCGCCTCACCAACGTCTCCG
>JABWAN010001165.1 GCA_013361015.1 Candidatus Zhuqueibacterota bacterium
AAACCGCCACTGTAACTTTTCCATTTTCCAGCGTGAATTTTAAAGCATTCGACAGCAAGTTCGAAACGATTTTCTCTAGTTTGTCGCGATCAAAATAGATGATGAGATTTTCTTCCTCCGCAGAAACGGTGAGCGCGATGCGCTTACGCTCCGCGGCAGAGGCAAACGAGAGCACGAGGCCTTTGAGAAACGCAACGATGTTTTCCGGGCGCGCTTGTAACGTCATGCGCCCGGCTTCGAGGCGCGCGAGATCGAGCAATTGATTGATCAGACGCAACAGCCTCTGGCCGTTGCGCAACATCATCGCATAGACTTCTTTGACATTGCCTTTGAATTGCTCCGCATGCAACTGTTCAAGCGGCCCGAGAATGAGCGTGAGCGGCGTGCGAAATTCGTGCGAGATGTTGGCGAAGAAACGCGATTTCATTTGATCCATCTCTTGCAGCTTCTGCGCTTCGAAATTTTTCATCTTCAGCTCGTTGCGCAGCTTGACGCGATTCAACTCGAAACGCCGCCAGCCATAAAGCGCCGCGCCGAATAAAACGAAGTAGAAAACATACGCCCAACGCGTTTGCCACCACGGCGGGGTGATGGTGATTTTCAGCGACGCGCCTTCTTCGTTCCACACGCCGTCGTTATTGGAGCCTTTCAAGCGCAAGGTGTATTCGCCAGGGTCGAGATTCGTGAAGGTAATGTCGCGCTTAGTGCCGAGCTGAATCCAATTGTCATTGAAGCCTTCCAATTTATAAGCATACTGATTCTTGAACGTGTTGCGATAGCTCAGTGCGGCGAATTCAAAGCTCAAAACGTTGTCTTTGTATGAAACCTCGACTTCCTTTTTGGACGAGATACCCTTTTCTTCAATCGCAATACCGGTGGCATCATCAGTGTTATAGCGCTTGAACGAAGTGATTACCACCGGCGGGATGTACGGGTTATCTTTGATGCTGTCGGGATGGAACATGGTAAAGCCACTGTTGAAACTTCCGAAAAACATCTCACCATCAGCACTTTTATACCGGCTGGGCAAGACAAATTCATTGCTGGCCAAGCCATCCGTCACGTCATAGTTTCGAAAAATTTTCGATTGTGGGTCAAAGCAGGATAAGCCGTTGCCCGTGCTCAGCCACAAACGACCATGATCATCTGCCAATATCCCACGGACTTGATTGTCGGGAAGCCCGTCTTTGGTTGTGAAATGAGTAAATTGTTCGGTATCGCGATCAAAGCGGTTGAGCCCACCGCCCATCGTTCCAACCCACAGCGTTCCACTGCGATCGACCCACAGCGGCCCCAAGTAATCATGACTGAGACTGTGAGGATTTTGGGAACCATTTAGGAATCGGGTAAACTGCTCAGTGTCGCGATCAAAGCGATTGAGACCCTCACTTGTTGCAACCCAGAGAATATTGCGCGCCACGGAATCTTCACAAATTGCCCAAACAATATTGCCACTGATGCTATTCGGATTATCGTGGTCACGCATAAAGTGGGTGAATTGTTCTGTTTTGCGGTCGAACCGGTTAA
>JABWAN010000144.1 GCA_013361015.1 Candidatus Zhuqueibacterota bacterium
GTGGTGACGCGCGTGAACGGTGCGGGCCTGTGGGTGCAAGTGCACGGCGAGTTGTGGCGTGCGCGATGTCAAGAACGTGTGAACATCGGCGATGAAATTGTTGTGCAAGGTTTGCAAGGCTTGGTATTGCAGGTCAAAGTTACCTTACCGGGAGAAAAGGCATGAATTTGTTCGGGTATCTGCTTTGGATACTCATCATCGGGCTGAGCCTCTTTGTGTTGATTCGCCTCAAGTGGATCTATGAAGTCAAGCCGCATCATCTTTTTTGGAAAAAACCGCAAGCGCGGCATTACTTTCTCAGCGCGGCTCTGCTGCTGCTTGCCGCATTTTTCGTCCTGCTGCTGCAACTGCCTCCGGCCTATCTCATTCCATTGCTGCTCGGCTTCTATGTGTTGTGCGCCTCCGCGGCCGTAAAAGTGAGCGAGCGCGGCGTGCTGAGCAATGGCTTTCTTGCCGGCTGGATGGAAATCATAAAAGTGCAACGCATATCGGAAAAAAACCTGTTTCTCGTTAAGACGACGAATCCCTGGCGCCAATTGCGCTTTGAAGTTCCGGCAGAATTGGAGCCCAAACTGCGAAAAATTTTTGCTTCCAAACGCATTGTATGGTTGGAACAGCCGCCGGACGACACCGCGATTACAGAGCCCGCGTCCAAGCCGGTTACGGCACAGGGCGAAATCTTGATCGCCAAGCGTTGAGCAAAGATTTTTCGTTGCGCTCGCAATAAGAACCACACGTGCCGGCGTGACCATATGCGGCGCCAAAGAGAAGCTTGACATTCCTCGCCCTGTTCTCTATATTGCGCGCGTTTCGCATGTATGTTGAGGAGAGAGGAAGCTTAGCGCGGATCATAGCCATTTCATATTCATATACAAGCTGGTGCAATGTGGCCGGCATTTTTTTTGTGCGGATCAACTCTCCACGTGCTCGTACTCTCCCGATTGCCCGCTTTCAAATCCAATCCTGTGCATTGCCGCCGGCGCCGATGACCGCAGGAGCGTACATTTGACGTGCTACTGCCAACGAACTTTCGACCAAACTTCATGGCTTTCGCAATCAGCAATATCGTCCCCGAAGCGGTGAAGACTTATCACAAGTACAGCCGCTCGCCCTTCTTCGGACTGCTCATCGTGCTCGTCTTGTTGATCATCTACGAAGCCAGCAGTGCGATGATTTACTATGAGGCGGCGGGGGTGATCAAAAAGAACAGCGCAGAGGTCATGATCAAGCGTGTGTTCTGGTTCTTCGGGTTTCGTTATAATTTTCTGAACTGGCTCGTATATGCCGCGCTTCTGGTTTGGTCATACTTGCTGGCGCGCAAGCAACAAATGCTGGCGATTCAACCGGTGTACTATCCATATGCGATCTTCGAAAGTTTGACCTATGCTTTGATTTTGGGCAGCATGGTAAACCTGATGTCGCGCGGCTTTGTTATCAACATCAAGTTTCTCGGCCAGGTTTCCAACGAGTGGAGCATAGCAACCCAAATGGCGCTGGCGTTGGGCGCCGGCATTTATGAAGAGCTGCTCTTTCGCTTCTTTCTGCTCTCGGCTTTGCTTTTTGTTTTTCAGCATACGTTGGTCAACACCAAGCCGATCGTGCGGCAAATCCTTGCGCTGGTGATTTCGGCGGCGCTCTTTTCCGCGTATCACTTTCTAGATACGGGCAGCCGGGAAGTCATGACGGTGAGTGCATTCTTTTTCCGGTTTTATGCCGGCCTCATTCTTGGCGTGATCTTCCTTTGGCGCGGCCTGGGTGTGGCGGCATACACGCACGCCTTTTATGATTTGTTTTTGGTCTTTCAGAGCTAATGAAGAAATTTCTACTCGCACTGACCGCATTGTTGCTGCTCGGCCTTGCCGGAACAGGATGGTATTTGTATCCCGTGCTTTGGGCGCCGGCAGTGCCTTCGTCTCTGCCCCGCCCGGATTTTATCATCCATCGCGGCATGAGCGTCACACAAATCGCAGACAGCCTCCAACAACAAGCATTCATTCGGAATCGTAATCATTTTCTGCTCGCCGCCCAGCTTACGGGATGGGGCAATCAACTCAAAGCCGGCAAATACGAAATCGCGCCTGCACTGACGCACGTCGACCTGTTGCGCCTGTTCCGTTCGGGTAAAGTTGCGCAAGTGCGCGTTACCTTGCCGGAAGGTAAAACTGCGGAAGACTTTGCCGGGCTCGTGCAGCAAGCGCTGCAAATTGATCAAGCCGCGTTTCTCAAGTTGGTGGAAGATTCCAGCTTCGCGCACCGGCTCGGCGTCGCAGCCCCGCGTTTGGAGGGCTACCTCTATCCGAACACTTATCAATTCCATTGGGGCGCGACTGCCGCGGAAGTCGTCACCGTGCTCGTGCAAGAGTTGCAGCGCCGGCTTGATGATTCATTGCAGGCGCAAGTGCGCGCGAGCGGTATGACATTGCACCAAGTCATGACCCTGGCCTCGATCGTTGAAGGCGAGGCCGTCATTGACAGCGAGCGCGCGACCATCGCCGCGGTCTATCGCAATCGTCTGCGCCGGGGCATCTTGCTGCAAGCCGACCCCACGATTCAATATGCCGTGCCTGGCCCGCCGCGGCGTTTATTGTTCAAAGACTTGGAAATCGATTCGCCATACAACACCTATCGCTACGCCGGTCTTCCGCCCGGACCGGTTAACAATCCCGGCATCAAATCGATTCGCGCGGTGTTGAACCCGGCGCCGGTGCAATACATTTATTTCGTCGCTGCCGGCGACGGCTCGCATCGCTTCAGTTACACGCTTGACCAACATTTGCAAGCCAAACGCGATTTCGATCGCGTGCGCGCGCAAGTGCGGCGGGAGCAGAGGGCGAAGCAGAAGGCACAATAAGGCAGCAGCTTATTACGGCCCTTTTTGTTCGAATGAACCGCCCCGGTGATTGTCTTTTTGGAAGAAACTTCCTGTTAAGGGGCGGCGAGGAAATCTGTTAGTATCGAGAGGGAGAGAACACTGAGCAGCAAGAAGTCACAAGAAATTCTAGCCGCGCTGAATGAGGAGCAGCGGCGCGCGGTGGATTGCGGCGACGGGCCGATACTCATACTAGCCGGCGCGGGCAGCGGCAAAACGCGCGTGCTCACGCATCGTATTGCGTATTTGATCGAGCACCACAAAGTCGCACCCGAAACAATTCTTGCCGTCACCTTCACCAATAAAGCCTCGCAAGAAATGCGCGAGCGCGTGAGCCAGTTATTGCGCTTGCCGCTTGCGCCTCCGCATTCTTCGAAAGGCTTGTGGATCGGCACGTTTCATTCCATTTGCACCCGCATTCTGCGCGCGGACGCGGAGCGTCTCGGCTTCTCGCGCCAGTTCAGTATTTATGATTCCGAAGATCAAATGGCGTTGCTGCGGCGCGTGCTCGAAGAAATGCAAATCCCCGGCGAGCAACTAGCGCCGGCATACGCGCGTTATTGCATCTCGCGCGCCAAGAACGGCCTTCGCTCGGCGCAAGACTATGCCTCCACCGCAACCCTGCCCAAACACGAAATCATCGCACAAGTATATGAGCGCTATCAGCGCAAGCTTGCCGAGAACAATGCGATGGACTTCGATGATCTGCTACTCTATCCGCTCGAATTGTTTCGCCGCTATCCCGAGGTGCTGGCGCACTATCAAAACCGCTTCAATAATTTTTTGGTGGATGAGTTCCAGGACACGAATCGCGTACAATATTACTGGCTGAAGGCGCTCGCCGGCAGCAGTCGCGGCTGCAGCCGCAATCTCTTCGTGGTGGGCGATGACGATCAATCCATCTATCGCTGGCGCGGCGCGGACCTTCGCAACATTTTGGAGTTCGAAGCCGATTATCCCGATTGCAAAATATTTCGTCTCGAACAAAACTATCGCTCCACGCGCAATATTCTCGAAGCCGCGCACTCGGTGATCGTGAACAATAAAATGCGCATGGAGAAAAAACTGTGGACCGAGCGTGAAGCGGGTGAACGCGTGCAAGTGCTCGCCGCAGCTTCGGGCTACCACGAGGCGCAAATCGTTTTTGACAAGATCAGCTCGGAGTTCAGCTACAACGGCGACGGTCGCAATTACAGCCGCAGTTTTCGCGATTTTGCAGTGCTCTATCGCACCAACGTGCAATCGCGCTTATTGGAAGAAGTCTTTCGCCGCCACGGCATTCCCTATACTATCGTCGGCGGTTTGCGTTTTTATGAACGCAAAGAAGTCAAAGACATTCTCGCGTATTTGCGCGTGGTGGCGAATCCGGCAGACAGCGTGAGCTTGCTGCGCATTATCAATTATCCTTTGCGCGGCATCGGCGACGTGACGATAAAAAAGATGGAGCAATACGCACGCGAGCAGAAGCTCACGCTGTTCGAAGCACTGGGCCGCGCGAGCGCAGTCGGCGCGCTTTCCGCAAGCCTGCGCGAAAAAGTGGCGGCCGTGCACGCTTTCATCAACAAATACGTCAATCTCAAAAGCGCGCTTTCCTTGCCGGAATTGTGCAACGCACTCGTCGATGAAACCGGCATCATTCCACTGCTCAAAAAAGAAGCGGCGCAAGAACGCATTGATAATATTCGCGAATTGCTGGATGCCATCGGTGCCTTTGCACGGGAAACTCCCGGCGCGACGATCGAGGGCTTCCTTGAGCTGGTCGCGCTGATCACGGATTATGACCAATGGGATGACAAAGGCAACGCGGTGACGTTGATGACGCTGCACAGCGCGAAGGGTTTGGAGTTTCCAGTGGTGTTCATCACCGGCTTGGAAGAAGGCCTCTTTCCGCTGCTGCGGCAGGAGGATGCGGATTCGGATTTGGAAGAGGAACGGCGCCTGTTTTACGTCGGCGCCACGCGTGCGAAAGAGAAGTTGTATCTCGCTTATGCTTGCGAACGCGCGCGTTTTGGCAATGAAGCCAGCGCAGCCTTGCCCTCGCGTTTTCTGGAGGAGCTTGCTTCGGATTTTATCGAGCAAGCCCACGTGCGTCGTGCGCGTTTCCAAGAGCCGGAGCCAATGCCCGAGCCGGACACCATCATGCCGGTCTACGAAGATGAATCACAAGAGGTCGGCATGATTCGCGCCGGTCGTTGGGTGCTGCACCACTCCTTCGGCCGCGGCCGCATTCTTTCGGTGGAGGGCAAAGGCGAAAAAATGAAAGTCACAGTTGATTTCGAAGATCTAGGACAAAAAAAAATCGTCGTGAAATACGGCAATCTCAGGCTCATTTAGAACGCAATTTGAATAAGCCGAGGAGAAAGAAATCGTCTTGATCTCCAACCCTGCGCGCGTTATCTTGCTGTGAGAAAGCCCGAACTGACGTCCATGCCTGAACTTGATCTAAACATTTTGCAAGAAGCTTTGGCCTCCGAAAGCGAGATTTTATTCGCTTATCTTTTCGGCTCATACTCGACCGGCGAGCAAACGCCGGTGAGCGATATTGATCTCGCCGTTTATCCCTCGCGCAAGCTCACGCTGGATGAGCGTTTGGGAATCATTCAACGTTTGGGCAAAAAGACAAGGCATGAGAACTTGGATGTTACTTTCTTAGATCGGCTTGACAATCTTGATCTGTTCGAAGCGATAACCGATAAAGGGATTGTGCTCGCAGACAAAGACATTGACACGCGCGAGCAGTTTGAAGTGATGATGCACCATCGTTATCTCGATTTCAAGCATTGGCGCGACAAGATTTGGAATGAATCCGCATGAGCCTCGCCGCGCTTCAAAAAAAAATCGCCGCCATTCAGGATTGCGTTTCGACGTTGGAAGGATTACGTGAGAACTGCGTCGAACGCATCAAGCAAGACAAGCTTTACAGGGGCGCGGTCTTTTATTACCTTTACACGATGGCGGATTCCTGCGTGACGCTTGCACAAATGCTCGTCAAGCACAAAAACCTTCGCAAGCCACAATCCTACTCCGAAGCCATTGACATTCTCGGCGAAGCCGGTATTTTGCCGGACGCTTTCGCATATGAATTTGCGCGTATCGCCGGTTTCAGGAATTTTCTCGCGCACGATTATACAAAGATGAATTATGATGAGCTTTGCCAAATCATGTTCAAAAAATTGGATGAGGTGAAAGCCTATCTCGCCTTTATCAACGCAGCTTTATAATCCACCGAACCACTTAGGTTAGGATCGCCGATTCAACTTTCTCATCTCTAAACTGCGAATCGACGCCAATATACGCGAATGCAAAAGAATTAGCGTTCATTGGCGTTGATTCGCGGTTTGAAAAGATGGGAAGGTAATTTCAGTGGTGGTCCTTAGCATACGACATGGACTGTGATGAATTTGAGCAATGTTTTCGCCCTCAAAAACACCCCCCTGCCCCCCTCTAGGAGGAAGTTTTTAAGAAAACTCGCGGCTTTTATTCAGCCGCTCGCTTTTAACGTTTGCTTCTTTTCGCAAGCCGCCTTCGCGCAAAACTCGCCGGCCACCGATGATTTTCTCTACACACAAAAATTATATAAAGAAGGTTATCACGAATTATGCCTCGCGCAATTCGAAGCGTTTCGACAACGTTATCCCGATGCACAGGAGCTTGCCGAAGGCTGGCAGCTCGCCGGTGAAGCGAACATGGCATTGCGGCGTTTCGCCGAAGCTGAAACCGCATTTCGCACTTTTGAAATTCGTTATCCTTTCCATCAAGGCATCGAAGAAGTGCGCTTGCGTCTGGCTGACAGTCAAAAAGCGCAAGGCCATCTCGAACACGCGGCTTTGACCCTACAGCGCTTCGTCACACTGCATCCGCGCAGTGAAAAAGCGCCGCTCGCGCAATACAACGCTGGTGCGCTCTGGCAGGAATTGCGCGAGTATCAAAAGGCCCGCGAGGGCCTGTATGCGCTGTTGGACAATTACCATGAGAGCACGCAGCGTTTGCCCGCCTATTTATTACTCGTGAAAAGTTTTGCTGAAGCCGGCGACTACACTCGCGCCTTGCAAGAGGCCGAACGCATGTTGCGCTCGCTGCCCGAAAACGAACTTGACGCGCAAGCTCTTTTCATGCACGGGCGTTTGCAAGAGCAGGTCGGGCATTTGCAATTAGCGGAACAAAACTATCTAGAGCTAATCAAAAAGTTTCCCAAGAGCGACTGGGCGAGTCAAGCGAATGCACGTCTCGCGGAGCTGCAGTTTGCACGTGGTGAGGTGGCCGCCGCGGCTGTCTCATTAGAGTTATCTGCCAAAACCGCTCCCGCTTTGCAGCAGAGCCGCTTGGCACTGCGCGCCGCTGAAATGCATCTGCATGTCGGGCAGACCACCGAAGCGTTTGCAGCTCTGCAGAAATTCGATATCGTTGCGAGCGATAGCGCCGCCCAGCTCGTTTACCACTATGCGCTCGGCAGCTTGCACGAGCGCAACGGCAGGAAAGCCGAAGCGGCGGAGGCCTATCAACGCGGCGCACAGCTTTCGCTTGCAACCGAAGCCGCCAGTGACAGCGCGAGCGCAACGCCGCAGTATCGCCGCCAACGCTGCTTGTGGCGCAGCGCACAGATGCGTTTTGATTTACAACAATATGATATTGCCCTGCAATGGTGCCGTCAATATCGCCGCGAATATCCGCGCGGAAAGTTTCGCGACCTGCTCTTGTATTTGGAAGGCCGCACGCAACAAGCCTCGAACAATCTCGCGAGCGCGCAACGACTGTATGATGAATTGCTGAACGACTTCCCGAAAAGCGTTTATGTTGATGAGGCCCTGGCGGCATTGGCGGAGATTTATGAAACGCTTGGCGAACTGCGCATGGCGCAGTTACAGTGGCAACGCTTTCTGCAAGCTTATCCTGCAAGCGAATATGCAGCAACCGCGCGACGTAAATTACACGTGCTCGTCGCAGCCGCGCCTGCGGATTCACCCGCGGCGCTCACACAACTTTCAGAGACCTTGCTGCAAGCCCAAGAGCGCGCTTCGCGGGAAGAATTTTTAGTGTCGCTCGCGCGTTTGAACTATGCACGCTACAATTATCGCGCAGCTTTGCGGTATGCGCAACTGGCGGCCGAGAGCGCCTCAGCAAATACGACTGCTCGTGAAGCTGCTTACTTGCTCGGCGCAAGCTATTTGCGCTTGTATGAAATCGAGAGCGGGCAGCCTGCTTGGCAAGATAGTGCGCGGCTCGCGTTGCAGAGTGTGAGCACGGGCGAACGCGATCAATTCACGCAAAAGGCGGAGGCGTTGCTCGCGCGCATTTGGTTTACGAAAGAAACGCCGCGCACCGCGGCAATGTTGGACCGCGCAGATTCGCTTTTGGCGTTGAATGAAACGTCCGCGGATTTCGATTTCCTGCGTCTGTGGGCCGCGACCACGCGCAGAAGTCTCAGCGCTGCCAACGACTCGACGGCGAGCAATCGCATTGTCACAGCCCTCCAACGCGTGGCGCAGGATGAAAACTCGGTTGTGCGCAATGAAGCGTTGTTCGAACTGGCAGATTGGTATTGGCAGCACGGCGATTCCACCAATGCAACACGCGCGCTCGAGCAAATGCGCGCTTCGAGATGGCGCGACGAATTCGAAGCGAAGGGGCAATTGCGCCAAGCAAAGTGGCTCACACAGCAGAAGCAGCATGGCGAAGCTTTGGCAACGCTGGAACGCGTCAAACAAGAATATTTCTATAGCGCCCTTGCAGATTCTGCGGCAGCCCTGATGACGCGCATCTATATCACCACTGGCCGCTTTAGAGAGGCTTTGCAGAGTTTGAACGACGGGGCGACGGAGCAGTTTGCGAATGAAGCGGACGCGGCTGACTTGACGCGCGGGCGTTTGCATGAAGCAACCGGCGAGCATGCGCAAGCCGTGCAAGCCTATTTGCGCTTCATTGCCGCACATCCGAATGCGCCGGAGCTTGGCTCCGTGTTGTTGCAGATCGCAAGTTTGACATTGCGCGCCGGCGCCGAGCGCTTGGCAATCGGCTATTATGAAGAATGCGCGCACCGCTTCCCAGGCTCGGAATACGGTCTCCAAGCCAAATATCGTCTCGCAGACATTCATTATGACAAAGGTGCATTTGAGACAGCGCAGCCGCTTTATCTCGAAGCGATAAACGAGCAGCCGAATGCAGCGCTTGCGAAAGAGGCATTGAAGAAATGGATACTCTGTTTGTACAAAACGAAAAACTTCAGCCGCGCGGAATTGGAAGCGAAGAAATTTGAAGAGCAGAACAAAAGCGAGCGTGCCAGTATTGCCGAGTTTCAATATGCTGCCGGCGAAGCGGCGATCGAAG